>DATCXA010000654.1:0-7578 GCA_036566085.1 Propionibacteriaceae bacterium | reverse complement strand
GCTACATTCACCTCGCCGATGTGTTGGAAACCGACCCGGCGTCCCGGAACCTGCGGGTGGACCGCCACTGCATTCGCCCGCTGGGTAACATCCGGACCACCGACACCTTGCAGACCGCACTGGCAACTCTGCGCCACAGCGGTTCACACCTCGCTCGCCTGATCGATGAGAACGGCCAAACCCGAGGCCTGATTGCACTCGAAGACATTCTCGAACAACTCGTCGGTGAAGTCGTCGACGCCACGCGCCGACCGGATGCCACGAGACAGCCACGAGACGAAGGATAGGTGGATCCCATGCATCCCAAGCCGCTTCAAGCCTGGGGAGTGTGTTCGGGAGAGCGTTTACCACCCCGGACGGCTCCGGTGAGCCAATCATCGTGCCGCCGTGCCGTTGGGCGGTGCCGCGCCGAGCGCGTACGCCGCTGGCACCTCTCTGCTCGGCGCCGTCAGCGCAGCCGGCTTCACCGCGGTGCTTGTTGAGTGTGCCGCTCGCGCGTCTCGCCGACGACGAATCACTCAGACATAGGTGACGGAGCAAGCAGATCTCATCTGCTACCGCAGGAACCGGTGCATGATGTGAAGGCCGATCAACCCGCGGTCAGGATGTTGGAACGCTTCCGGAACGGTCGCGAGAATCGTGAAACCGAGCGACTCCCACAGACGTACTGCGTGCTCGTTGGTCTGGACGACAGCATTGAACTGCATCGCCGCGTAGCCATCCTCCGCCGCGACTTCGAGGACGCGCTGAGCAAGGGCACGTCCAATACCCTTACCGGCTGCAGTCGGCGACACCATGAAGCCTGCATTGGCGACATGACTCCCCGGACCTGGCTGATTGGCATGAATCTCGGCACTTCCGACGACTGCACCGTCATCGACGGCGACGAGTACGCGGCCGCCCGGCTTGCCCATCCACCATGTTCGTGCCGCACCCTCAGTCGTGTCGGGAGGCCAGCAGTAGGTGTCGCCCGCTACGACGATCTGCCGTAAAAATTCCCAAATGGCGGCCCAATCCGAATCGACGGCATCACGGATCTGCATCTCGGCATCTTGACAGTTGTGGCAAGCGGCACCCAGCTCGTCGAGACCGTACGCAGGCGACTCAACACCTCTACATTCCATGGAATCTATGTGGCGTAGTGTCGAGCCATGCAGTTGGATCTGATTGGGCTGTTCCGGGATCTGGTCCGGCTGGAGACAGACCTCTGGAACCGAGTTGACGCCAGACTTCATCGCGAGCATGGCCTACCCCTGGCCTGGCTGGAGGTTATGCAGGTTGTGAGTACGACGCCCCGCTGTCGGGTGTTGGATGTCGCCGAGACGTTGTTCATCACCGTAGGCGGAGCGAGCAAAGTGGTCGACAAGATCGAAATCGCGGGCTGGTGCCGACGGCTTCCCAACCCCAGTGATGGGCGATCGAATCTGATTGAGCTCACCAAGAAAGGCGAAGGTCTTCTCGAGGCGGCCGACGCGACCTTCCGTGAATCCCTTGCTGATCACCTGGGCGCGGGGGCGCCCACGAGCGACCTAATCCAGCTGTCCAGCACCCTGAGTCGATTGCGCCGGCACCTGATCACTTCGGGCCAGGGCCAAGCAGCAAGGGGCAAATGATGTCGATGATGAAAGCAGTCGTGCTCGAAGCGCCAGGACCACCGGAGGCTTTGCAGACCCGCGAGGTGCCAATCCCGACGCCAGGACGCGGAGAGGTGTTGATCAAGGTCGCGGCATTTGGCCTGAACCAGTCCGAGCTGCACACCCGGCTTGGTCTGGCCGAGGGCGTCACGTTTCCTCGCATCCCCGGAATTGAGGCCACCGGCACCGTATCGGCTTGTCCCGGCGGCGAGTTCGCGGTCGGTCAGCAGGTGGCCACCATGATGGGCGGGATGGGGCGCACGTTCGATGGCGGTTATGCCGAGTACACCTGTGTGCCAGCCATCCAGGTCATTCCGTTCATCAGTGACCTGGATTGGGCAACGTTGGGCGCCGTCCCGGAGATGCTGCAAACCGCGTACGGCTCCTTGACGATCGGGCTTGACGCTCAGCCAGGTCAGTCGATCTTGATTCGCGGCGGCACGTCCTCCGTAGGCATGGCGACTGCTGTCCTTGCCAAACGCCGCGACATGATCGTGATCTCGACTACCCGGAGTCCTGGCAAGATCGAGTCATTGACCAAGATCGGTGTCGATCATGTACTGATCGACGACGGCTCGGTAGCCAAGCCCGTACGAGACATCCTGCCCGACGGCGTCGACACGGCTCTCGAGCTGGTCGGCACCCCCACCCTGCCTGACACGTTGGCTGCGACGCGGCTGCATGGGGTGGTTTGCTTCACCGGGATGCTGTCCAACGAGTGGATCGTTCGCGATTTCTACCCGATTGATTACATCCCACGAGGTGTACGCCTCACCGCCTATTCCGGCGAGGCCAACGATCTCCCGGCGCCGGTGTTGCAGGACTTCCTCGGTGCGGTCGCAGCGGGGGCGGCGGTCGTGCCGCTGTATCGCGTCTACCGCCTTGATCAGATTCGCGACGCGCACGCCGAGATGGAGGCAGGTTCGGCTGCTGGCAAGATCGTCGTGCTACCAAACGGGGTATAGAGCACGAAACTCAGGGCAACAAGCGCCGTGGACCATTCGACCATTCGATCAAGGAGGAAGGGTAGTCATGGCTACATACCAGATCGGCTATTTCGTGGGAAGCCTCTCGTCGAAATCAATCAACCGGATCCTCTCCAAGGCGCTGATCCGCTTGGCGCCGCACGACCTTGAGTTCAATGAGATATCGATTGGCAATCTGCCGCTCTACAGCCCCGACTACGACGAGGACTATCCGCCAGAGGCAACCGCCTTGAAGGAGGCCATCGCAGGTTCCGACGCCGTGCTGTTCGTCACTCCTGAGTACAACCGATCCATTCCTGGGGCATTGAAGAATGCGATCGACTGGGCATCGCGGCCCTGGGGGCAAAACTCCTTCGATCACATTCCGGCTGCCGTGATCGGCGCATCTATTGGGCCGATCGGGACAGCGGTTAGTCAGCAAAGCCTGCGCGGCGTCCTCAGCTTCTGCAATGCCCGACAGATGACAGCGCCGGAGGCCTACATCCGATATTCCCCCGAGGTCTTTACCGCTGATGGCGAGGTTGTCGACGAAGCGATGGCGGCGTTCTTGAGTAACTTCATGTCCGAATTCCGCACTCATCTCGCCCGAGTGCTTACGGTCATACCGCGGCAATGACCGATGCCGGTCGTGCCAGATTTCCAAGCCCCGCGAAGGATACGGCGGGCAAATCGCAATCATCAATCGAGGCGGATTCACGACTGCAAACTTGCCCGATTTGGACTGAGGGCTGCGCGTTAAGTCTCGTCACAGTGCACACCGGGGTTCCACATCTCGAAGGTGCCGGCAGGGTTGTCCTTCCAGGCCCAGGCGTGCAGTGAGTAGAACGGCGGCAGACCGTACCGGTTGGGAGCGTCGGTGAAGTTGAACTCGTGTCCGAAGAGCATCGGCGGTGCCGCAACGTCCCGGGCCCCAACTCCCACATGTGGTTGGCTTGCGTCCCAATCGGACTTGATCACAACATATTCCAGCGCAGCCAGGTGTAGCCCGCCATGTCGATCAGGGGCATATACCAGGGCTTCTGGATGCGTGGCATCGATCGACGGATTCTTGACAAGATCACCGTTGACATAATGCACTCCCATGGCACCCATCTGCGGCTCGGCAATACAGGTCATTCCCGCACTATCGGCCAAGATCGAATAGCCGGTCTTCTTGGCGACGGTGAGGCTGCGGTATTTGGCCGTGGCCGAGCGAGCCGGGGCAGTCAACTCGGCGGCCTGGTGCTCATCGCAGGCGAATGCAGCAACCGCTGGACCCGCGATCAATACTGTGCTGGTAGCTGCCACAGCGAGAGTGCGGAACAGTTTCATGACTCCTCCTTCGGTCGGAATTTGATAAACGACCGTAGGAGCGCATGATCAACAACTCATGGGAGCTGATCTCCCATGTTGGCTCGACGACTACCTAGATTTCCTTGCTCCCAATACCGATACCGGTATGCGGTCCGAGTGGATGAGGCGCAGCTTGCGCGCCTCCTTGGCAGCGTCCTTGCGTGTAGTGGCGCCGAGTTTGCCGAGGATCGCTGATACGTGGTGCTCGACCGTCCGAACCGATATGAACAAGCTGGCGGCGATCTCCTCGTTGGACTGGCCCTGGGATAGGAGTTCGAGAATTTCCTGTTCGCGCGCCGTCAGGCCTCGTGGGTGGGCCTTCGTGGCCGTACGCGCGCCCGCGGGAATGGAGCGGATGCCAAGGTCTCGCATCGTTTGGCGGACTCGGCGAGCTGCCGCATGGGCGCCAAGATCAACAAGCCTCGTCAACGACTCTCGAAGATGGGTCTCCTCTTTGGTGTCCAGCAGCGCAAGCGCAGCTTCATAGCGATAGCCCAGCCGATCCCAGAGGGCAGCAGCCCGCGCGCCATCACCTGTGAGTTGTGAGCCGAACGGTTCGATATCAACGGCTTGCGCTGTCCCGCCGAGACGCCGCGTCCAAAGAGTCATCCAACAGCGATCGACAGCAGTGCCACCAGCTGAGAAAGAGCACACCCGATCGAGTTCGTAGATCGCGGCGTCCAACCGGCCCTCCAGCCAACGTGCCTCGGTTCGGGCAATTCCCACAGGTCTGATCCACTCAGGCTCACCGAGCCGGAGCGCGGACTCCATTGCCTCGTCCAGATAGGGCCAGAAGCCTTGCTCGCCTCGGCGAGCCATCACCTTCGCCGTGCTGCACAGTGGCCTCAGCCGATTCCATGGGGACAGCCTGTGCTGATCGAGCAGCGCATGACCTAGCGAGACGCATTCGTCCCAGCGCCCGTTTTGCTCCAGAACTGCGGTGCGCTGGCCTTGCAAACACACGACAAACGTGCCGATGTCGTGCTCTTCGCAGTAAGCGAAGGCGTCGCCGTAGCAGCGCTCGGCCTCCTCGGGCCGGAGATCTTCGCAGTACCACATATACGTGCGGGCGAAGGCGCGGCCGGCCTGTTCCTCGTGGCCACCAGACAACGCGGACTCGAGTGCGGCCTGCATGGGCACCGCCCACTCTCCACCCCTGCCTCGAATCGCCTTGGCCTCCGTGTCTAGAGCATCGCCGATCACGTCAGTGAGCCCGAACTGCTCTGCCATCTCGCGGGCCTGTCGCGCCATCGCGATGCCTTCTTCATGGCGACCCTCGGCGAGCCGGTGAGACGCCATCCTTTCGTATGCCCGCGCAATTTCTGGACCGGATGCGCATTCCTGAGCCAGGGCCAGCGCACCCTCGCGAGCTTGTTTGGATTCGGCACCACGGCACAATCGCCACATCGCCACGGATAGTCGAAGCAGCGACTGCGACTCGCGCCTCAGATCTCCCGCCCCGCGCCACAGCTCGAGAGCTGCGGTACGCATCTCAGCCGACTCCTCCCAGCGATCCACCAGCGCCAGTTCCTGTGCCATTGCGTCTGATAGTTCAGCCCGGGTGCGAAAATCGGTGTCCGTCGCAGACCGCAGGGCGCGGCCATATTGGGCCGCTGCTTCCCGATGCGCCGCCAGCTCCGAGGCACGCCGGCCGGCACGGGACCCGTAGCGGACGACAAAATCGTCCCTGCCGGCGCCTTCAGCATGGAACGCCAATCGTGCATCGTCGTTGCACCCTTGGGAGAGCAGCGCGTCCATGATCTTGGTGTGCATGGCCGCCTTCCGGTACGGCGGAACGGCTGCCTCAATCGCGACTCGCGCTATCTCATGTCGGAATCGAAGATCATTTCCATCCTTGATCAACAGACCGTGACTGATCAACTCATCGACGACCAGCGGATCGTCCAGCAATGACACCAGCAGCCCGGACTGCATCCGAGAACCGATCAGCGCGGCTGTGTCGAGGGCATCGCGTGCCGACGTGCTCAACGTCCTCGTGCGAGCGAGGACCGCATCCCGAACCGACGCCGGGAGGGCGTCGTTGCCGGCCTGGAGCACCTCGATGACGAAGAAAGGATTGCCGGCCGTCAGCCGGTGCAATTCAGTGGCGTCGATCGTCGTGCCCTCCGCCAGGGTCGCAACGCCGGCCGCTGACAGCGTTGCCAGGCTGAGCCGGCGAGTCGCTCGCTGGATTGCCAACGCTCCCAGCGTGAGCCGCAGTGGATCGGTGGCCACCAGTGCGTCGTCGCGATAGGTGACCAGGAGCAGTACAGGCAAGTGCTGGATCCGCCGGCCGAGGTAGCTCAGCAGATCCAGCGTTGCCTCATCAGCCCAGTGCACGTCCTCAATGGCGAGAACAGTGAAAGATGGCAGATCGCCGAGTTGTTTCAGCAGCGCACCGTACAACTGATCTCTCTTCGCCTCAGCGTGGCAGAGCCGGAGCAGCTCACCATCCAATTGGCTGGCGAGATCCAACAGCGGTCCCAGCGCGGCAGGGGTAAACAAACCATCACAACCTGCCCAGAGCCAGCGGGCGTCATTCAAGTCGTGGGCAGATTCCTCCAGCAGCACGGATTTGCCAACGCCCGCCTCGCCCGAAATGAGCACCAGCCGACCGCTGCCCTGTCTTGCCTCATCCGCGTACTGACGCAACGCGGCCAGCTGGCTCTCTCGCTCGATCAGCCGCATTCAACGATTGTCCGCCGCATAGACCAGTAAGACCATCCTTGTTGACCAGCTGAGCACACAGGCGGTGTCCGACGCTGCAACGAGCTGGTCTGCCACGGGTTTCATCCGTTACAAGTGACGCTGGGGTTCCACATCTCGAAGGTGCCCGCAGGGTTGTCCTTCCAGATCCAGGTATGCAGTGAGTAGAACGGCGGCAGACCGTACCGGTTGGGAGCGTCGGTGAAGTTGAACTCATGTCCGAAGAGCCATGGGGGTGCCGGAGGAGTCCCGACCCCGACCCCCAAGCTTGGTGGCCCAGGGTGGTTGGCATCCCAGTCAGATTTGATCACAACATATTCCAGCGCAGCCAGGTGTAGCCCGCCATGTCGATCAGGGGCATATACCAGGGCTTCTGGATGCGTGGCATCGATCGCCGGGTCCTTCACCAAATCACCCTTGACATAGTGCACCCCCATAGCCCCCATCTGCGGCTCGGCAATGCAGGTAATTCCAGCACTATCGGCCAAGATCGAATAGCCGGCCTTCTTGCCTATGCTGAGGCTGTGGAACTTGGCCGTGGCCGAACGAGCCGGGGCAGTCAACGCTGCGGTCTCGTGCTCTTCGCACGCCAATGCGGAAATCGCTTGACTCATCAGCAGGACGGCACTGGCGCCCGCAAGACCGAGTGTGCGGACCCGTCTCATGACCCCTCCTGCACTTCGTAGATCTCTTCAGCGACGAGGCCATGGGCCTCGCGATGAACCGTCGCTGCTGCGTCGGGAGTGGGGGCCTCAACGAGGCAGAAGATCTTTCCGCGTTGCCCGTCCACCCAATAGCGCAGATAGCTGACGTCGTAGCTGCCCTGAGTCTGCAGGTCAGCCTGGTGAGCTTTGCCCACGTCCTCGAAGGTCACTGCACCATCGAGGCTGTGGACATCCATGTAGAGCGGCATGGCTCCT
>DATCXA010000521.1:0-3101 GCA_036566085.1 Propionibacteriaceae bacterium | reverse complement strand
ATGTCGCCGGCCTTCCACTGCTTCTCACGCTCGGACTTCTCGCCGAGCAGGCGCTTCTCGCTGTCGCGCAGCGAGGCGGCGCCTTCGAAGTCCTGCGCGTCAATCGCGGATTCCTTCTCCAGCCGTACCGCGGCGACCTTCTCGTCGAATTCGCGGAGGTCCGGCGGAGCGGTCATCCTCCGAATCCGCAGCCGAGCGCCCGCCTCGTCGATCAGGTCGATCGCCTTGTCGGGCAGGAAGCGGTCAGAGATGTACCGGTCGGCCATCTGGGCAGCTGCGACCAAGGCTTCATCAGTGATCGTTATCCGGTGGTGGGCCTCGTACCGGTCGCGCAGACCTCGCAGGATGTCGATGGTGTGTGCGATCGACGGCTCTGCGACCTGGATGGGCTGGAAGCGGCGCTCCAGCGCAGCGTCCTTCTCCACGTATTTGCGATATTCATCCAACGTGGTGGCACCAATGGTCTGCAGCTCGCCGCGGGCCAGCATCGGCTTGAGGATGCTGGCGGCGTCGATAGCGCCCTCGGCCGCGCCGGCGCCCACGAGGGTATGAATCTCGTCGATGAACAGTACGACATCGCCGCGAGTCTTGATCTCCTTCAAGACTTTCTTCAGCCGCTCCTCGAAATCACCGCGATAACGGCTGCCGGCAACTAGCGCGCCAAGATCGAGGGTGTAAATCTGCTTATCGCGCAGAGTCTCGGGAACATCACCCCGGACGATCGCCTGAGAAAGACCTTCGACAACGGCGGTCTTACCGACACCCGGCTCGCCAATCAGCACCGGATTGTTTTTGGTACGCCGCGACAGCACGGTCATCACTCGCTCGATCTCGGTCTCACGACCGATAACCGGATCAAGCTTGTTCTCCCGAGCGGCCTGAGTCAGATTACGACCGAACTGGTCAAGCACCATCGATGAAGAGGGAGTGCTGCCCTGCTCTGGCGCACCTGAGGTGGCCGCTTCCTTACCTTGGAAGCCGCTGAGCAATTGCAGTACCTGATTTCTCACCCGATTGAGGTCCGCACCAAGCTTCACCAAAACCTGAGCAGCGACGCCTTCGCCCTCCCGAATCAAACCGAGCAAGATGTGTTCGGTGCCGATGTAGGAATGATTGATCTGTAAGGCTTCGCGAAGACTAAGTTCCAGAACCTTTTTTGCCCGAGGCGTGAATGGGATGTGGCCACTTGGAGATTGCTGGCCATGCCCGATGATCTCTTCTACCTTTTGCCGGACGGCCTCTAAGGAAATACCAAGGGACTCCAAAGCTTTGGCAGCGACGCCTTCACCCTCATGGATGAGTCCCAGCAAGATGTGTTCAGTGCCGATGTAGTTGTGGTTCAGCATGCGAGCCTCTTCTTGCGCCAACACCACGACGCGACGGGCTCGGTCAGTAAACCGCTCAAACATGTTCGTTGCTCCTCGCTCTCGGCGCGGCTCTCGCCCTGCTGGCTTGGACCGAGCACCGACGTTTCTCACTCTAGTCGGCAACGCACTCAGTTGCCTTGTAGATCATTCGTCGCGGACCTCGCTGTCTGCTGTCCGACGTGCGGGTATTGGGTACCTGCGACGAGAGTGCGCTGGGAGTCACAACCATCGGCCGGACGCAGAATATTCCCCCTTGCCGGTTCCGGGTTGGCAAGATCGACTTGACGCGAGCACGAGAGCCGTTGATGGCCGAAAACCTTTGCTGGCATGGCCCAGGGCAGCACGGCGCCCCAGGCGATGCTGTTCGCCCAGGGCGCAATCAGTCTTGATTGGGTGAGATTGCAGAAGTCGTTTGGGGCGGACGACTCCCGCGACTCAAACGAGACTCAAATCAGGAGGCGTGAGCCTTCTCGTATGCGTCTCGTACGTCAGCCGAGACCCGTCCGCGGCTACTGACATCAAGGCCCTGGGTCTGTGCCCAAGCCCGGATATCGCTCGTGCTCGACGAACCGGAAGCCTTCGTAGACCGCTTACGCCGACCGCCTGTCTTGCGGGCGTGAGCCAGCCATGGCGCCAACGCGTCGCGGAGTCCCGCGGCATTCCTGGACGAGAGGTCGATTTCATACTCGGCTCCGTCCAGTGCGAAACTCACCGTCTCGTCGGCGGTTCCCCCGTCATAATCGTCTTCGAGAATGATCTGCACGCGCTGCGCCATGCGTTCCTCCAATGAAAAGTGTGAGAGTTACCTGACAGCTGTGAGATTACTCGCATTCCTTAGTTTTCAACAAGCAAAGTCCAAAGCAATATCTAACACTGGCGCGGAATGGGTGATCGCTCCTACCGCAACGAAATTGACACCACTCTGCGCAACTTCGGATGCGTTCTGTATTGTCAGACCGCCGCTAGCCTCAAAAGTTGCCTGATCGGCTAACTCCGCGACGATTGCGGTCATCTCGGGAACTGTCATATTGTCCAGCAAGATCTCGGTAGCACCCGCAGCAACGACTTGACGTGCCTGCTCCGCCGAAGTCACCTCGACCTCGATCGGCGTATCAGGAAAAGATTCCCGAACCGCACGATAAGCCGGCACTACTCCCCCGGCGGCGATCACATGGTTGTCCTTGATCAGCGCAGCATCAGCCAATGACATCCGGTGATTGATACCGCCGCCCATACGGACGGCGTACTTTTGCAGCATTCTCAGACCGGGCAGCGTCTTACGCGAGTCCCTAACCTTGGTATCGGTTCCTGCGAGTGCATCGACCCAGGCCCGAGTGGCTGTAGCGACTCCCGACATCATGGTGATCAAATTCAGCGCAACACGCTCAGCCGCGAGTAATGCCCGGGTATTGCCTGCCACTGTGATCAAAATGTCGCCGCGAGCAACCCGGTCGCCGTCGGTCGCATGCAGTGTGAGTTCGAAGTCACCGGCGGCCGAGCAAACCGACGCAACGGTGTAAGCAGCGACAGGCAGGCCGGCGACGGTGCCCGGCTGGCGGACCACAAACGCGCCACGCGCTGTGTCACCGGCTGGAATAGTCGCGTACGAGGTGATGTCGAGTCCAGCGCCGGCGCCTGGCGGCAAGACACCACGACCCCCGAGATCCTCATCAAGTGCTTCGGAAACGATCAACGACAATGCGTCGAGGTCGAGGCCGGCTGCCGCTACGAGCT
>DATCXA010000629.1:0-2160 GCA_036566085.1 Propionibacteriaceae bacterium | reverse complement strand
CGAAGTGGCCTGCCGAACCGATGGCGACGTGGCAGCGGGAGGTACGCGAAGATCCGCTCGACCATCCTGCCCAGCACTAGCACCCCGCCAAGCCAGATCCCGATCGGCACGATCACCAGATGCAGCTGCAAGGAGACGGCACGGCCGTAGTACACCGATCCGCGTACACCCTCGAAGCCGCCGTGGTGACGCTCGTACCACTCGAGCCACGCGACCACGGCCAAGATCAAGAAGTCGATCCCGAGCAGGCGCCAGAGAGGCTTACGCGACGTGAGCTGCGCTCGCTCGTCGCTGATTTGGCGGTTGATGGCGCGCCGGCCTGCGACGTACAGCGCGACTCCCGTGATGAGAAATCCCGCGCCTGCACCCAGCAAAGCCGACACCAGCAGGCTGATCGGGGAGGCACTGGCCAAGGCATCGGCAGATAACACCAGGGCAGTCGAAATAAGACCCAATGCGACACCGAGCACGGAGCCCACAGCGGCGAGCGCGAGCGTCCGCAGCGCATGCATGCGGAGCAGGTGCTTGCGGTTGGCGCCGCGAATCCGCAAGATCGCCTGCTCCCGGCGCAGTGCGCTGGCCAGCACACCGCCTGCGTATGAGGTAAGGATCGCAGCGAGCAGCGCGCCGGGAAGTCCGAGGAAGACGAACATCCGCTTCGCCGTTCGAGCGTCATCGCTGGCAACCTGAAGCGCATTGGAGATGTTGTCGATCAAGACGTCTTGGCTTGGTGCGACGGAGTTGACGGTGTCAGCGACAGCCTTGGTTTGGGTCAGGGCGGTTGCAGGGTCAGCGTCTAGGGGCTCGCGCTCCATAAACACGTCGACCTCGAGGATCGGTTGGCTGCGCAGCACCGTACCCGGAGCCGTCGTGACGTTCTGAAAGGCCGGGATGATCGTTTTGGGGAATACCTCGGGCCCGACGATCAAGGAGTGTCTGACGTAGACGAACTGCTCGAGCTGCTTCCCCTCCCTGCTGTAGAACAGTGATTTGGCCTGCGACACGTCCGTGATGCCACTGATGCGCACATTGAGCGGCTCTTTCATGCCGGGTATGCGGACCTGGACCGCACCTCCGGGTCCAATCGCCAGGGCGCGGGCGGCCTCTGCGCTCAGTAGGCCGGATCCTGGTTCGAAGGATCCTTGGACGATCCGAATTGATGGATCTTGTTCGAGGTATCGACTGTCCAAACCGAATAGGCGCACCGCCTCAGGCGGCCGCTTGGCGCCGGCCGAAAGCGAGCCCGGGTCAAGATCAACAAATGACAGCGGTTCGGCTCGAGCTACCTCTGGGATTTGACCGATCCGGCGAGTCAGCTCCTCGAGGCTGAGTGGTTCGGAGGTATTGGCTTTGATCGGAGTGCCGAGCTCGCGGCTGGAAAAACTTGCGCTTGGACCCAGGGCAGGCACGGACTCTACGGCCGAATCGGCCACTACGTCGTAGGCCAGCGTGATCTTCGCTTTCGGCGCTACGGTGCCCAAATTGAGGCCTAGCTTGGCCTCGCCTTGGGCCAGCGGGAAGTCACCGCCGTAATCGGACATTCTTGAGCCGTCGATGGTCATTGAGTTGGGGACGTAGCTGAGGGGAGGAGTTGGCTCGTCCCTGATCACGACCTCATTGGCGGGATGGGAACTGTTGTTTGCCAGCACCAGGGTGACGTGTCCGCGTTGGCCAGGTTGAAGCCGTTCCGGGGTGATCTGTTCCGTAAGGCGGACTTTGTTTCCCAGCGGGTCGGCCAGCACTCGCTGCATGTCGATCGGGATCGGTGCAATGGCACGTGCAGTCATGGTCGCCGAGGAGCCGTCGATGAAGAACAGCACGGCGGAGAACAGACCGATGCCGAGCGTCATGCCCCCGAGGGCGGTGAGACTGCGTCTTGGGTTGCGGCGCAGGTCGCGCCAGACGTAGCGACCGATCATGCGACGCGTCCGTCCCGCAGGTCGATCTGCCGGTCCAGCCGGCGAGCGGCATCGCGGTCGTGAGTCACCATGATCAACGTCGCGCCGATCTCACGCTGCATTCCCAGCAGCAAATCGATCACCCCGACCGCGTTGGCCGCATCCAGCGCGCCAGTCGGCTCATCGGCAAGGATGATCTGCGGCTCGTTGACGATCGCCCGAGCCACCGAAGCGCGTTGTCGCTGGCCGCCGGAGAGATGAT
>DATCXA010000609.1:0-3757 GCA_036566085.1 Propionibacteriaceae bacterium | reverse complement strand
GGCGGCAGAGATGTCGCTCGCAACTGCTTCGGCCCGCTCACCGTCAAGATCACCGATGACGATCATGAAACCGTCCGTCGACAATCGTCGAGCAATTGCTTCACCTATGCCGGCCGCACCGCCGGGGACTACTGCTACACCTAGCTGATGATCAGCGCTCATAACCGCATTCCCATCGTTCGCCCTTGATCGCCGGCCCCCGCTCGACGCTGACACCGCCAGTTCGACTGCGCTACGTTATTGCCAGACCGATGGTCGAGGGCCGTCGGAGAACGGGTCGGGCGTATGCGAACACGTGCGCTGGTCATCCCCTTGGCGGTCGTCGGCCTCGTTGTGTTCATCATCATGGCCGTTGTCATCGGAGTCGGCCCAACCGTCAGACCACCAACAGCGGCCGGAGTTGCCCCGAGCAGCCCATCGCCCAAGCCGGCTGACAGGGCCGCCGATGAGTCCGTACCGACGACCTTCAAGACTGAACAGCGCCGCCCCTTCGAGGCGCCAGTCGAGCTGCAATCGGAAAACGGAATGCTGCGGACCGCGTTTACCGTGGAGCCGACAACCTTCCCCGTAGCGGGCGCGACGATCAAGGGCTACGCCTATCAGGGCCAGTACATCGGCCCGACGCTGCGGGTCCACCCCGGCGACACGGTCAGGATCGATTTGACGAATCGGCTCGGGCAGCCCACGAACCTGCATGGTCACGGGATGTTCATGTCACCGATCGGCACCTCCGACAACGTCTTGCGGGTCATGAAGAGCAAGACCTTCAACCACGTCGTGTGGAAGCTCCCCTCCGATATCGAGCCTGGCACGTACTGGTACCACTCACATCTGCACGGGCTGGTCGAGGAGCAGATCTTCGCCGGGCTATCGGGCGTGCTCATCGTCGACGGCCTGGAGGAACTTCTACCGCCGGCGCTACAGACCGTTCAGCAGTACGTCGTGGCGCTGAAGGACTTGCAGGTCAAAAACGGGGCAATCGTGAGATCCAACATCGATTCCAACGCTCCGACTACCCGTACGGTGAACGGTCAGGTCGATCCCGTGTTAACCGTTCGGACCAACGAAACTCAGATGCTGCGACTCGCGAACATCGGTGCCGACATCTGGTATCGGCTCCGGCTGAGCGGCACGCAGTTCTCAGTGATCGCGGAGGATGCCAATCCGGTAGCGCAGGTGTGGACCGCCGACGAGCTTGTACTACCGCCGGGCAAGCGGTTCGACGTTTTGGTCCGATGGCCGCAGCCGGGTACCCAGACGCTGGAAACCCTGCCGTACAGCACGGGGCCCGATGGTGACAATTACCCTCAGCGGCGACTGATGACGCTGCAGGTCAGCGGCGACCCGGTGCCCGATGTCGCCTGGCCAACTTCCATGGCGCCGCCATCTCCGCTCGCGACGGACCACGTCGATCGAACCCGACACCTCGAATTCAGCGAGAACACCAAGACCAACCAGTTCTATATCAATGGCAAGCAGTTCGACGCGACCCACGTCAACTTCGTCGCCAAGCTTGGTACCACCGAGGAGTGGATCATCCGGAATGTTTCCCGCGAGGAGCATCCGTTCCATATTCACGTCAATGACTTCATGGTCATGTCCGTCAATGGCAAGCCGGTCCAGTCCTACGGCGAGCAGGACACCGTGCCGCTTCCGTGGCACGGCGAAGTGCGGATTCGCATGCACTTCAACCGCTTCACTGGTGCGACCGTGTTCCACTGCCACATCGTGGCTCACGAGGACAGCGGGATGATGGGCATCATCGACATCACCAAAGACGGTCGCCTTTCGAAACAGACCCAACAGGCACTTGACAAGATGAATCGCGAGATGTCCGGCCAGCACACCATGCACATGGGCGGCGCCCATTAGGAGCCAGGAGCGTTGGACGCCCGGGGTAGCTGCTCCAGCGGGTCAACCAGTCTGCAGGGCGTCGGCATCCGGGAAGTCCGGTCGGCTGGTGCTTGGCTGATCGAGATAGAACAACGCGGTCGAGGCGATGTCGTCGTGCAGCTGGAGGTATCGACCGCCGGACTGCCAGCCGAGCGCCTGGATCTCGATGCGCAGATCGGTGGCGAAATGAATGGGGTCAAGGACATGCCAGCGGTAGAGACCGAAGCGCTGCTGGCTCTGGTAGAAGCCGTCGGGACGGATTACCTGGGGCATGCCGAGGTACGGCGTCGTGTACTCGGCGTAACCGCGACCCGGAATGTCGAAGCACCAGGCGCCTCCGAAGTAGTCCTCGGTCCCGGTACCGCAAATCGTCGGATAGTCCTCATCGCCGTCGAGATAGATCTTGAGTTCGCCCTCGCCCCACCAGCCTGGTGAGTTGGTACCCCAGGCAAGGTAGGTGCCGACGTAGTGACCCTGCCCTGCAATGCGATCAAGGAGAACGTGCGCCGCACCTACCGTAAGCGGGTTATTCCGGCAGAACTGAGCGTGAAGGTACCCGAGCCCGTCGACATCGACGTCCGTCTCGTACGTCACCTGGTAGTACAGCTCAGCATGGGCATTGCCTAGGTTTTCCACGGTCAGTTCGGCGTAGTGCCGGAAGGGCATCGGCCAGTAGGAGTTGAAGCCGCCGTGTGGGTTTGCCGCGATCATGCTCGAACTGACTTGGGCGAACCGGCCCCAGCCGTTGGCAAAGAAGTCGCCGAGCGGAACCTCGATGGCCGGCTCCGGCGCGTGGTCCCAGTACGCCCGCAGTACCAACGTCCGCCAGTTGTGGGGGGGCGTGGTGAGCCAGATGTGGGTGATCGTGCCAGGCCCGTCGATCGTGGCCATCGAAAAGCTCGCACCGGAGTCGATGCTGACCGACGGTGAGATCTTCCATCCAACTCCGAGGTCGCGGGCCGCGTTGGCCCCGGTGCCTTGAGTCGCTCGGCCGCCGCCGCCCTTGCTGCCGTCGAAGTTCTCCGGGCTAATGGATCGCGTCGCGACGTTTCGCATCTGCGCGATGTGGCGGGCATCAAATGGCATGGTCGCAAGGTATCGCCAGCAAGGCAGGATCCATCGGCAATGCGGTCTGAGCACAGCAGCCGGGTCTCGATAGATTGCACGCATGAGACGGCCGGTGCATTTTGAGATACACGCTGAGGACCCGGAACGAGCGGCGAAGTTCTACAGCCAACTGTTCGGCTGGGAGATCACCAAATGGGACGGTCCCGTCGACTACTGGCTGGTGAGCACCGGCACCGAGCCGCCCGGGATTGAGGGAGCGATCTTGCGGCGGATGGGTGAGAACCCCGATCCGCAGGAGCCGACACCGGTGATTGCCTATGTTTGCACGGTCGACGTCGAGGACGTAGACGAGATGATCGACAAGGCCAAGAAGCTGGGCGGCGTCGAGGCGCTGGGCAAGCTCGAGGTGCCGGGCGTGGGCTGGCAGGTCTACTACAAAGACACCGAAAGCAACATCTTCGGCATGATGCAGGCAATGACCCAACCCCAAGCAACCTAGGGGCCCAATTGCTTGCTTGATGAGGCGCCGAGGTGCTGCCGAAGGGCACCAACCGCGAGCTCCACGACACGATCCAAGGCCCCGCGCTCCTCGAAAAGATGGGTCGCCCCTGGCACAACGGCGATCTCGACCGGTCCACGCAGCTGCGCAGCGGCCTCCTTGTTCAAATCCAGCACTTCGAGGTCCCGACCACCGACGATCAGCAGGGTGGGCGCTTGAACCCGTGGCAGCGCGTCCCCAGCGAGGTCTGGCCGACCCCCTCGAGAGATCACCAACTGAACATGATCAGGAACTTCC
>DATCXA010000602.1:0-3829 GCA_036566085.1 Propionibacteriaceae bacterium | reverse complement strand
CTGCATCGGCGTCTGCTGGCTGAGCCCACGCCAACTCGATGAGCTCGGAGCCGTCTCGTGCAGACTGCACCGCCTTTGTTGAGCCATCGATCGCGGCGCGGCGCTCGCCGCCGATGAACATGCCCTCATTGATGGTGAGATCGGCCGCTCGTTGCCGCCAGTCAATGGCTGTCACCGGGTCCGAAACCGCTGCCGTCATCAGGCCCCTTCCAGGCTTGACGAATTGATCAAATCCCAATACGTTTGGGCCCTAACGATACTGGATCGGGCCAGCAGGACGTCAACCCGGGTCGGCGCAGAAGGGGAACGATGACGACGGCGACGGTCGAGGACGTAGATGTTGACACCCGGCACTGGATCGGCGGTGAGCGGGTCGCTTCCGACACCAGATTTGTCGACATCTCCCCGATCGACGAGAAGCCCGTCGCTGAGATCTCTGCTGGCGGCACCGCCGAGGTCGACATGGCCGTACGCGCTGCCCAGAAGGCCTTTCCCGATTGGGCCGCGCTGCCACGAGAAGAGCGGGCTGACCTGCTCCGCAAGGTAGCCGACGGCATTGACGCCCGCACCGAGGAACTGGCCCGCGTTGAGACGCGCGACAACGGGTCTTTGCTGCGATCCCACCGGCGCAGTGTGATGCCTCGAGTCGGGATGAACTTTCGCTTCTTTGCTGACTTTCTGGAAAAGCTCGACCACCCAGACGGTGAGATCCGCGGTCACCGGGAACGCGTGACCTACGACCCAGCCGGCGTAACAGCGATCATTACGCCATGGAATGCGCCACTGATGCTGGCCACCTGGCGGATCGGGCCTGCACTCGCTGCCGGGAACACTGTCGTCGCAAAGCCACCGGAGTGGGCTCCCCTTACCGCATCACTGCTCGCCGACATTACCCACGAGGCCGGGCTGCCGGCCGGGGTCTTCAATGTCGTCCAAGGCTCCGGCACGGAGGCTGGGGCGCCGCTGACCGCACACCGCGGCATCCGCCGGCTGGCGTTCACCGGCTCAGTCCCTACGGCGGAAGTGATCGCCAAGGCCGCGGCGCCCAACATCGTGCCCTTGTCCTTCGAGCTTGGCGGCAAATCGCCGCTCGTCGTCTTCGCGGACTCTGACTTTGATCTTGCCGTCAGTCTGGCGGTCGAGCAGTTCGACAATTCGGGGCAAGTCTGTCTCGGCGCATTCCGAATTCTCGTTGAAGACTCGATCGCCGACCGGTTCACCGAAGCTGTGGTGGCCAAGGCGAAGACGATCGTGCAAGGTGACCCGCGCGACGAGACGACCGACATGTCCTGCTTGATCACCAGGCAGCACTTCGAGAGGGTTGACGGCTTCGTACGCCGTGCGCACGCGGCTGGTGCCCGAGCAATTCTCGGTGGTGGGCTGAATGAAGAACTCGGCCATCTCTACTACCTGCCCACGATCTTGCTGGGCGCCGAACCGGGTAGCGAGATCTTGACAGAGGAGGTTTTCGGCCCGGTTCTCACGATCCAAAGCTTTTCCAGCGAACAGCAGGCGGTCGAAATGGCCAACAGCACTCGGTTTGGGCTGGCCGCCACCTTGCTGACCGGTGATCAAAATCGGGCGGAACGGGTGAGCGCGCTGCTCAACGCCGGAACAGTGTGGGTCAACTGTTTCTTCGTCCGGGATCTCGGCGCGCCCTTCGGGGGCAACGGCAGATCCGGGATCGGGCGAGAGGGTGGCATTTACTCCTTCGATTTCTACACCGACATCAAGAACACCGTGTTCTCCCGCAAGGGCTGGAAGGCAAACAGCTAGTACCCGAACCGCAATCACGGATAGGGACTCATAGCGAAAGGAACATGACCATGGGCGAGGTGGTGGGCGCAGGTTTGATCGCGCATGTCCCGACGATCGTGCTGCCGGAGGCGACTCGCCGCGAGTTGAACAATGGACAGGACACCACATTGGTGCCAGGGCTGCAGCAGCTGCGCAAAGAGGTCTTCGAGACCCTCGAATACGACACCGTAGTCGTGCTGGATTCGCACTGGGCGACGACGGTGGAGTTCGTCGTCACCGCGCAGCAGCGGCGCAAAGGTCTGTTCACGTCCGAGGAACTTCCGCGAGGAATGAGCCAGCGGCCCTACGACTTTCTCGGAGATCCCGAGCTCGCCCACCTCATCGCGTCCAAGGCAAATGATCATGGTACCTGGATCACCGCGATCTCCGATGATCATCTACCGATCTTCTATGCCACGACAAACCTGTGGGAGTTCCTCGGGCAGGGCTTGTCCGACAAGAGGTGGCTCTCTATTGGCGTCTGCCAGACGGCCGATACCGAAGACAATCTACGGCTGGGCCGAGCACTAGGTGACGCAATCGCCCAGAGCGATCGCAAGGTCGTGCTCTTGGCCTCGGGGGCGCTCAGCCACACATTCTGGCCGCTACGGGAATTGCGCAAGCACGAGGCAGCCGGGATCGAGCACATCTTTACCCCCGAGGCGGCTGCCGCCGACGCGCAGCGGATGCAATGGTTCGAGGCTGGTGATCATGCCCGGGTTTTAGAGACTATGCCGGAGTTCTACCGATTCCGACCCGAGGCACGGTTTGGGCACTACCTGATGATGATCGGCGCACTCGGTGAGGGCGACTGCACGGCCACGGGCCGGCGCTACGGAGAGTACGAGAACTCAGTCGGCACCGGCCAGGCCCACTACTGGTTCGACAGGCCCGAGGGCGGTTTCCCGCGGCCGCGCCGTACGCCCGAAGATCCCAATTTCAACCAACAGATCGCAGGTCCCGATCTACCCGCGGCTGGCTGATGTCACCTACCAACCAAGGAGGAGCCATGTCGCTCCGCGAGACGCGGCGCATCTTGCTGGATGGCAACATCACCGACGTCGCCCGCGACGGAGATCAGTTGGTGGCCGGCGATGGCCGCCGAGTCGGCGTTCAGGATGCTGTTCATCTGGCGCCGGTAGTGCCGTCCAAGATCATCTGTGTCCACCTGAACTACTCCTCCCGAGTCGAGGAAATGATGGTGTCGCTGCCGCCGGCGCCGACATACTTCCACAAGCCGGTGTCCGCACTCAACGCTCACGAGTCCGCGGTCGTCAGGCCGCTCGGCTGCAAGTGGTTGAACTACGAAGGTGAGATCGCGATCGTGATCGGTCACACAGCCCGAAACATCTCCCCGGACGAGGCTGCCGATTGCATCCGCGGTTACTCCATTGCCAACGACTACGGCCTACACGATTTCCGCGATACCGACTCCGGCTCGATGCTCCGGGTGAAAGGCTCTGACACGCTGTGCCCGGTTGGCCCGGGACTCGTCGAGGGTTGGGACTTCCATGGCAAGCAGATCCGCACTCTGGTCAATGGAGAGGTCCGCCAGGACGGCAACACCGGTGAAATGAGGTGGGACATGCACTACCTGGTCGCCGATATCGCCCGCACCATCACACTGCAGCCAGGTGACATCCTGCTGTCCGGTACGCCGGCGATTTCACGCACGGTCTACCCAGGGGACGTAGTGGAAGTCGAGGTGGAGGGTCTGGGCACCCTGCGTAACCACATTGTCGAAGGACCAACCCGTATCCGCAGCGATGTAGGGGCCCAGCCGACCGAATCCGAAGAGGTCCTGTCCACCGCCAAAGGTGGCGATTGGGAGTTTCGCGGCATCCGCAAGCCGCAACCTTCTGTGCGCTGAAATGGAGCACTCATGACTCACCCACCAGGTCCACCCGCGGAAGACGCTGCAGTTACTTCCGACATTGCGCGACGCGACTCTCATTAGTTGCGGCACGGTCGCCTCGGGGTGTTCGCCGTCGCCTTCTTCGTCATCTCCGCCGCAGCGCCGCTGACCGCCATG
>DATCXA010000601.1:0-2523 GCA_036566085.1 Propionibacteriaceae bacterium | reverse complement strand
CGAAGTTGTCGGCAACGACGTTGATCAGACTTGCACCTTCCCCCCGCTGGACTTCGGTGAGCGGAAGAATGAGGAGTGTGATTGCGATCGCCATGACGCCATCGCTGAAGGCAATGACCCGGTCAACACCTGCTTCTCGTTCGCCTGCCATGTCCTGAGCCCTCCGTGTGATCAGCTGCTGACGTCGCGCGGCTGTCCGCTGACCTCGCGCTGGCGCCACGGTACGCGTGGGAGGTGCCGCTGTAGAGATAAGCGGCACTAGGCGACGATCGAGGGGTCGTGTCGCCTTGGCAGCCACGACGCGATCACCCTGCGGTTTCGGCGAAGGGCACGGCGGCGGGCTAGGCCGTCAAGCTCACCGACTCGGTCGCTGGTTTCCGGACAGCAGCCCATGCGATCCATGCGCCGCTGACGGCCATCAGCGCGCCGCCAATCGGTTGAGTCGGAAGGCTGGCGCCCGTAGTGGCCATTCCAAGGGCGGCGCCGAGAACGTAGAAGATCAACGTCGCCGCACCCCAGACCACTCCAGCCCATCGGGGAAGACTGCCGCTACGCCAGATAGCCACGCTCAGCACGCCGTTACCGATCACCGTTAGCAGGAGGCCCAGCATGATGATCACGGTAAGGACGGGGGAGAACTCCAGCGTCATGACCTCGCGGTTTCCGGCCAGGTAGGCCCCGCCGATCGCAGGGGTAGCGAATGTTGAAATGACGCCTGGAACAGTGAACAGCACATAGCCAGTGATCGACAGCACCATTCCCCACAATCCAAGGCGCGGTACCCGACCCGCGGCCAGGAATGCACCGAGGGCAAAAGTCCCGAAGATCACCAAAGCAGTGCCCAGCACGTTCGCGATCACATGACTTATGAGGTAGGAGGTGCTGCTAACGAAGCGTGCCCAGCCTTCTGGATCACTTACCTGATCGGGCTGAGGTTTCCATGTCGAGTACGCGACCAGCAGCCCGTACGCCGGTAGCGCAAAGAGGCCGACTTTGATCCAGTTTGCTGCCGGCGTCTGCTTCAAGGTCGTCCTCGTCTTAGCGCCTGGGTGGCGGATCCCACTGCGATGACAACGACGTCATATCAGCTCCGGAGGGTGCCGGATAGGGATCGAAGGATCGTAGATCGGTCAGTTGTAGCGTACGGGCTACGTCGCTCGCCGACACCACGCCGACTACTCGACCGGCGTCATCGACGACAACCGCCCGGCCATCGGCGCAACCTTGCATCCGTTCCAGGAGCTCGCCGAGAGCATCCTCCGGATGCGCAATGGGCACCTCGGCCGGTGGGCAGGCGATGTCCTGTAACCGCGTGGTGGCGCGAAGCTCTGGCGGTACGCCGCGTACCCGGTTGAGGGTGACCAGCCCGGTGAGCCGGCCGTAAGAATCAACGAGCGGGTATGTGGAGAACTGATGAGTCAGAGCCACCTGAGCGATGAAATCGTTCACGGTCAGGTTTCCGTCGAGAACGACCGGACGCGCGGCCATGACCTGTCCCACCCTGACGCCGGCTAGCCTTCCGCTTAGTCGGGCTTGCTGCTCCTCGGCGCTGGCGGCGCTGACCACAAACCAGCCGATCAATGCGAGCCATATCCCGCCCAGCCCGCGACCGAGGACCACCTGCAGTACGCCGAGGGCGATCAGAACGAAGCCCAGAATCCGGCCGGCACGAGCCGCGTTCACCGCAGCTGTCATGCGATCGCCTCGCCACCGCCACAACGCCGCGCGTAACACTCGACCGCCGTCCAGCGGCGCGGCGGGGATGAGGTTGAAGATCGCCAGCATCGCATTGGTTGCGGCCAGGTAGGCCAAGACCCCGAAGGGCAGCCCACTGGTTCCCAAGGAAGCCATGCCCGCCGCGCCGAGTCCGAAGATGACTGCCAACGCGAGGCTCGTCAGCGGGCCGACGATGGCGATACGAAAGTCGGCCCCTGGGGTCTTCGCCTCACCACGCAGCTGGGCGACGCCGCCCAGCAGCCAGAGCACAATGCTTTCTACCTCGATGCCGTTGCGCCGCGCGACGAGCGAGTGTGCCAGCTCGTGTGCCAGCAGTGAGGCCAAGAACAGCACCGCCGCAATAATGGCCGCGATGACGTAGGCGACAATGCTGCGGCCTGGGAAGGCGGCGGGCAACTGCCCAGTGGCAAGCCCAGCCACCAGAATGGCAATGATGAGAAAAACGCTGGCGTTGATTCCAACCTTGATGCCAGCGATGCGGCCTAGCGAGATGGATGCTCGCACAGCTTCACACCTCCTAAAGCCGTGATTCCTAGATTTCCAGTGTTGCAGCCAGTCAAACGCTGCAGGGCGCCGCATAGGCTGGTGGGCTGTGACGCGTCGCGGGTGGCTGCTCTTCACTGCACTCAGCCTGTGCTGGGGGATTCCGTACCTCTTCATCCGGATCGCCGTTGTTGATCTTGATCCGCTGATCGTCGCGTTCGGCCGCACTGCCATTGGCGGTCTGCTGCTGCTTCCGCTAGCACTACGGGCACAGGCGCTCCAGCAGCTGCGGCCGCACTGGAA
>DATCXA010000579.1:0-2066 GCA_036566085.1 Propionibacteriaceae bacterium | reverse complement strand
TTCCCGCCGAGTTCACCGCGAGACTCAGTGGCCCGAAGGCCGCCTCCGTCTGTACTGCCGCAGCGCGCAGCTGAGCCAGCTGAGTCACGTCGGCAGCAATTGAGAGACAGCGGCCACCTGCTTCCGAAATGGCCTCCGCAGTGTCAGCGTTGGCTTGTTCGGTCAGGTCGACCAACCCAACGGACGCGCCACCGCCAGCTATCGCCTCCGCAATAGCCTTCCCGATGCCGCTCGCGGCTCCGGTAACCAGTGCTACTTCGCCGTCGAGTGAGAAGTTCACAGGGGCCATCGCGCTACCTCCTTATTCATTGGCCTACTCCAAAAGGCGTAGTGAACATGCTCCTTGAGGCCGATGTATGCGAGCTTGCCCAAAGCTAGCGTCATTGTCCTCACCACCCGGAGGGCCCGACATGACCGCTGTTGATCAAACCATTACTCGCCCGGCCCCGGCCCTTCCCCGTCGGCGTCGCAGCCTCACTCGGATGCTGGCCCGACCTGGATGGGTGATCATGACTCTGCTTTCGCTGATCACCGTTGCCTTCGTGGCGCGCTATCTCGCATTCAACCCGGACACCTACTTTCCGGAACAACGTGAGGTTTATATGCGGCGTGAGTTCGTTCTCGGCGCCCATGTGCTCTCCGGCATGCTTGCCCTGGCGGTTGGCCCCTTCCAGTTCGTGGGCAAGATCAGGCGTCGGTTCCTCCGCCTACACCGCTGCTTCGGTGTGATCTACATTGCAAGCTGCACCGGCTTGGGACTGTCGGGTCTAATCCTGGCCACCACCTCCTACGCAGGCTGGACAACATCACTGGCGTTCGGCTCGCTGGGCTTGAGCATGTTGTTCACCACCTGGACCGCGCTGCGCATGGTGCTGGCTCGCCGTATCGGTGATCATCGTCGCTGGATGATTCGTAGCTTCTCGTTGATCTTCGCGGGGGTCATGCTGCGCGTCTTGAGTCCTCTTTACTCCTTGCTGAGCGGTGTCGGACTGGTCTCGTTCTCATTCGAAACTGCGTACATGTGGATCGCCTGGCTGTGCTGGGTGCCGAACCTGTTGATTGCGGTATGGATCACCCGCCGCCCGAAGCGCGCTCAGCGTGCATGACGATCATTGAGTGAATCGGCGAACGCCAAACGGCGCGAGCAAAGGGTGTGGCTCACCAATGATCATCTCGTACCCGAGCAGCTCACCGACGATCAAGCCCAGCGTGGCGCCGCTATGAGTGAATGCCACGTAAAGTCCTTCAAGATCGCCGAGCTGGCCAAGCGCGGGTTCTCCATCACCGGGTATCGGCCTAGGTCCGACGCCGTAGCTGGCGACGCTGAGGGGCGGCGTGCCAGTGAGCACTTGTGACGCCTCGCCGAGCAGTTCGTCGATCGTCTCGGCCGGCACCCGATAGCTGCCGTCGGCTAGCACTTCGATGTGCGACTCGGTCCAGGCCGCGTCGAGAGCTAGGCCGCCGTTCGGGGTGGGTCGCAGCGACACCCGCGGCGTATTCAGCACGGCTCGTAGCCCCGTCTTCACAGGATGAGTCTTGATCAACAGCGCCGTATTCGTGGCATCGGGAATGCTGACACCGAAATCTGCAGCCATCTCCGGCGCCGTGGAGCCGGTTGCCAGCAGCGCAGCCTCGACCATGATCGTGCCGCGACGCTCCGTAGCGATCCTGGTGACGCGACCGGCATCGGTGATGACGGAGGCTCTGCCGGCGTTGGTGATCACTTCGCCATCCAGCTTCACCAGCTGTGTAGCCAGATAGTTGATCAAGGATGGCAGATCGACCCAACCCTCACCCGGATTCCAGATGGCTCCTGACGCCGGGATGGCGGCAGGATTGATACCTGGTATCCGAGCCGCAATTTCATCTCGAGTCAGCAGCTGGCTGTCGTAGCCGTGAGCCACCTCATGATCATGAATTTGGCGGAGACTTTGCACGTCCTCAGGCGGACCCCACCTCAGGCCACCATCGAATCGCAGCCAATCCAGTTTCGGCTCGCGGGCGAAGAGCGTTCGGTAGCGATCGATGCCGATCATCCGGAACTGGTGATAGTACTCAGACCGAAC
>DATCXA010000573.1:0-2287 GCA_036566085.1 Propionibacteriaceae bacterium | reverse complement strand
TCATGTGTCGAAAGGGGAGATCTGATACGTGCAGGGCGGCCTACTGACCGCTCCGCTTGAGGCATGTCTCAAGTCCCTCGCCCGTGATGATGCCCGGCGGGACGGGGTTCAGTCCCGCCATTCCGAGCAGCGCGCCGTCCTCGGCGCGCTCCACCGCCCACAGTCCGAAGCCTTGGCGGTCGATCTTGGCCTCCCAGGCGGTGATCATGGCCGCGGTTGCGGACCGGTCGTAGGTCGAGGGGAAATGGCGCATCACCTCGGGGTCGGAGTTCAGTGCAGCGAACGAATCAAGATCACCCGGTTGCCATCGCCGCAGGACAAGGCGGGGGGTCGTCACCCGGTCGAACCGCAGCATCCGAGTCAGCTAGCGAGTGAAAAGAGGCCCGAGGACGATCACCCAAGCTATTTGACCAGACCGGGTCGTAGCCCTGGTAACGTGTACCGCCCTCTAGCAAGCCTCATCTCAGCGTCCCATTCAACGGTGGCCATCGGTCGTCGTAGAGGATTCCTCATGCGGACGACCGGTGAAGGGTCGGTATACGGAAGGCGCCGGGCAGAGGCTGCGTACAAGTGGCAACAGAGTTCGTGGTCGACTGCGATGCTTGCCAGATGGAGCAGCGCATCAGTCTGGTAACCCTTGGCGTCACCGATCTGGCCCGGGCCCGATCCTTTTATGAGGCGATGGGCTGGGGCGGCGCACAGCAGCCTGAGGAGGAGGTCTGCTTCTTTCAAGCTGGTGGCATGGTCTTGGGGCTCTGGACCGCGCTCGGGGGCCACGGCGCACCCGGTATCGAACTCGCGCAGAATGTTCGAGCCCCCGAAGAGGTTGCGGTAGTACTTGCCGAGGCCGAACAGGCCGGCGGGAAGATCGTGCGGCCGGCGGCACGCGCCGAGTGGGGCGGCATGTCTGGAGCCTTCGCCGACCCAGATGGCTACGTGTGGGAAGTCGCGCACAACCCGGGCTGGACCATCACCGACGACGGGTCCATCCGTATCTGACATCTGCTCTTGCGGGTGATCAGTCCCAGCAACCGTTCCGCCTGCGGCATTTGGCCAATGCAGATGCCGATCGAGGGCCAGCTTGCCCATGAGATGCCTAGTCCGTCATCCTTAACGCTGGTCACGCGGTCGTCGAGCGTGAGGCCGGATTGCGGCTGCTCCTACAGGCCCGACCGCACCGAAGAATAAGACTTCTGCCGCGCACTCGCGCCGTAGCGGGCGTCACAAGGTCTCGACCCGGATCAGCGAATCAGGCCAGCGATGAGGTTCACCGACCCTCCCACGATCGCCACGCCGAACACATACGAAAGAAGGGCGTGAGAGAGAACCGTGCGCCGGATCCGGCGATCGCGCACCGTGGTGTCGGACACCTGGTAGCACATGCCGATCGTGAAAGCGACGTAGGCGAAGTCGCGGTACGTGGGCGCCTCCGGTCTGTCCGAGTCTCCAAAGGCGATCCCTGCGGCGCCCGAACTAAAGTGCTGGTCGGCGTAGCGCAGAGTAAAGACTGTGTTGACCACCGTCCACGACAAAACGACGGTTAACACGGCGAAGCCGACGAGCAGCACCTTAAGTGGGCCGCTCTCCTGCCCCGCAAGAATGAGGGCCAACCCGACACCCAAGAGGCTTGCCACACTCGCCGCGAGCAACAGCATGGTCGCGGAGCCGCGGGTCTCGTCCTCGCGCGTGGCCAGCTGCGCGGCCGACGAGCTGTTAGCCCGGACGATGATCGGCCACACGGTTATGAGGAAGGCGAGCGCGGCCGCGTCCAGCCCGCCACCACAGCCATCCCCCACGGCACGAACCACAAGAGCCCAACAGCAACGAGCAGCCCAATGGAGCCAACGATGACGGTTCGACGCAAAGCGGGGGCGTGCCAGCCCAGCCAGCGGTGGTAGCGCGTCGGGTTCGGGATGGAGGTCATCGCTCGAGTGTTGCCGATCGCATCACAACGTGCCATGCCATCAGGTCACACCCGAGCGCCAGCCGACATCGTGGCTCGCTACCAGTGAACCCCGCTGATTGCTCCCTCCGAACGGTGCAGGAGCGCACCCGGCACCAATCCAACGGCGCTGCTGTTCCGGCACGGGTCTCAGCTGAGGGGGCCTTCGCGGGTGGCCGGCTTGGCGCTGGTCGGATTCGGGGCCAAGGTAGCGTCGGGCTCCAGCGACAACACCATGGCAATCTCCTCACCCGGTTGACGGTCGGAGCTGCGTGATGGGCGCCGGTAGTCGGTGATGCGGAACCCGAAGTTCTTGGCGAAACCGACCGCCCGCCCGTTGTCGGT
>DATCXA010000568.1:0-6677 GCA_036566085.1 Propionibacteriaceae bacterium | reverse complement strand
GCATGTGTTGGCCAAGGACACCCACGGCTCGACCATCCGCATAGCACCGCCACTGGTGATCAGCGCAAGCCAGCTCGATCACGGCCTCGACCAGCTCGAGCTCGCCTTGGGAGACCTGAGCTAAATATCCACTGACAAGTCGGAATCCCTCGTCCGCCAGGATGGAGCCATGACGGCACAAAATCCGGATGAGGATGTGCGGCGGTTGTCGGGGCAAGCCCTTCGGGAGGGGGATGCGACGGGCTGGTTCGAGCGGCTGTATGCCGAGGCGGCCGACGGGCAAGCAATCGTTCCGTGGGATCGCCGAGCACCGCATCCTCTGTTGGTGGAGTGGATCGAACAGCGTCCCGCCTTGTGTGGAAGCCGCACGTTGGTAGTGGGCTCGGGCCTCGGAGACGATGCGGCATACCTTGCGGCCCAGGGATATCGCGTCATCGCCTTTGACATCTCACATTCCGCGATCGAGGCTGCGCGACGACGCTTCCCGACGAGCCCGGTCGACTTCCGAGTAGCGGACCTGTTGAACCCGCCGGCCGAATGGCGTGAGCACTTCGACCTGGTGGTCGAGACCTACACCACTCAATCTCTCCCCGTGCGGCTACGCCCGACGGTTGTGCTGCATGTGGGCCGCTTCGTCGCGCCGGGCGGCACGTTGCTGGTGTTGGCAGTCGCCCGCGACGCTGACGAGCCGGTCGACGGGCCGCCCTGGCCGCTTACCCGCGCGGACGTTGGATCCTTTGCCGTCGAGGGTCTGGAGGCGGTCAGTGTGGAGGAGATTCGCGACCCGCCTGAGAACCATCGCTGGCGCGCGGTGTTTAGCCGCTCTGCGGCATGAACCACTCCGCGCAATAACGACCGCTCCAATGACCCTCCAGGACACTGACACTCCGGCCCCCACTGTCAGCTACCTACGTGAACTTAGGTTTCTGACGGTTTGCACAGGTTGCAACCTATGCAAAGCGAGTGCAACCTACGTGAACGTAGGTTTCCGCAGTCAGGACGTATGCAACGTCAGCAGGCGAGGGGTCTCGAGCGTTTGGCGGCGGAGCCTTTAGGGTTGGCGGGAGCAATCCGGGGTGCAGCGGAGCAATCGATAGGGAGCAGTTGACGTGGCCAGCAAGACCGTGATCACCTTCGGCACATTCGACGTATTCCACGTCGGCCATGTACGTGTGCTCAACCGCTCGGCCGCTCTCGGCGACCGGCTCGTGGTAGGTGTCTCATCAGACAAGCTCAACTTTGCCAAAAAGGGTCGCAACCCGGTCTTTACCCAGGACGAGCGTCTGGAGATCGTCGCCAATGTCAAGGCTGTCGATGCGGTCTTCATCGAAGAGAGCCTCGAACAAAAGCGTGAGTACGTCCTGGAGCATCAGGCCGACATCTTGGTCATGGGCGACGATTGGCAGGGCAAGTTCGACTTCCTCAGCGACATCTGTCACGTGGTGTACCTGCCGCGGACACCTTCGGTTTCGACAACTGCGATTATCGAGCAGATCGTCAACAACTCTTAAGTCGAACGGCGGCTCAGGCGGTTCGGTGCGCCGAGCCCTCCCCGAGTCATGTTTAGGTAACGCCCCGCAGGGGTTAACAGATGAGAGAGTGAAATGTGCCGCGTTGAGGAATCGAGATGACCGACCATCGGGCGGAGGCTGACGCCCCTGACGCCGACCCAGCGGACGGCCGCAACGAGACACTGAACGAACGCATGGACCGGAACTGGAATGAAATCCTGCAGGAGCTGCGGGTGACTCAGACCGGTACCCAGATTTTCACCGGGTTCCTACTCACCATCGCGTTTCAGACGAGATTTTCCGAATTGACGACTTTCCAGATTCGCGTCTACCTCGTTCTCGTCATCGCCGCAGTGCTGACTACCGCAATCGGATTGGCTCCGGTGAACTTGCACCGTAGCTTGTTCCGCAAAGGCGCAAAGATGATCATTGTGCAAACGGCACATGTGATCATGCGGATCATGCTGGTGGGCGTCGCGATTATGTTGATCGGCACGGTCTTGTTGATCTTCGATCTGGTAGTGAGTCGTCGGGCCGGGTTTATTGTCGCCGGTGTGACGCTACTTGTCGTGATCATCCTCGCGGTGCTGCCCGTTGTGCTACGGGCCAGCCGGCGACCAGCTCATTCACCGGAGGCTCAAACCAAGATCAGCTGAAGGGAGACGATCATGCCGGGCAAGAAGAAGCCGGGCCCCAGTGTCAAGGACTCCAAGGTCTACGAGGAGGTTCGCGCGGAAGGCGGATCAAAACAGAAAGCGGCTCGGATTGCCAATGCTGCAGCAGCCCGCGGCCGATCCTCGGTTGGCAAGAAGGGCGGCAACTCAGGCTCGTACGACGACTGGAAGGTCGAAGACCTGCGCAAACGCGCCAAGGAGCTTGGTCTGTCGGGCTACTCAGGCAAGAAGAAGTCAGAACTGGTCTCCATGCTGCGAAATCACTGATTAGCTGCACGCGTGGCCGTGGCTGATGGGAGGCGAACTTGGGGGGTCTGGACCCGGGTAGCCGGCCTCGTCGGATCCTTGATCCTGCTTTGCGGCTGCAGCCAGCAGTCCTCGGCAACAGATGATCTCATTTCTGCGCTGACCGAGACGCATAGCGCCATTGCGAGCAGCATTCTTGCTATCGAGCTATATGACCAGCAGCGATCGACGCGAGCTGTCACGGAGACGGTGCTTGGGGACATGGCGAAGCAGGCCGCTGATGCCGAAAGTGCATTAGAGCCAGTCAGCGTCGAGAACGAGCAGATCAAGTCCGATCGCGATGCGGCATTGGCTGCCATCCACGCTGGCGTTGCGGCGTTGCTGACTAGCCGCGACGATTTCTCCCAGAACGGCAGCACCGGTGATACGGCGGCCCTGGAATCGGCCAGCCAACAGGTGGATGACGTCTTGAGCGAGCTCAGGGGCAGCCGATGAAGCGGATCTTCGGCCTCGCCTTGGGCATCCTGACCGCAATTGGCGGGTTCGTGGACATCGGGGATCTAGTCACCAATGCTGTGGTCGGCTCGCGCTTCGGGCTCTCGCTCGCCTGGACTGTGCTTGTCGGAGTTCTTGGCATCTGCATCTTCGCTCAGATGTCGGGGCGGGTGGCGGCCGTCAGCGGCCGTGCAACGTTCGAGTTAATCCGGGAGCGGCTCGGCCCACGGCTCGCGGTCATGAACCTCGGGGCCTCTTTCTTGATCAACTTGATGACCCTTACTGCGGAGATTGGTGGTGTTGCCCTGGCTTTGCAGCTGGTCAGCAGCGTCAATTACCTGCTGTGGGTACCGTTTGCGGCAATCGCTGTCTGGCTCGTCATCTGGCGCGTCAAGTTCAAGATCATGGAAAATGTCGCAGGTCTCGTCGGGCTTTGCCTGATCGGCTTCGCGGTCGGTCTGTTTCTGCTCGGCCCCGACTGGACCGAGCTGGGACGACAAGTTCTGCAAAAGGCATCCACGGGCACCGAGAAGACTTCGACCTACTGGTTCTACGCAGTTGCGCTGTTCGGTGCCGCCATGACGCCATACGAAGTGTTCTTCTTCTCCTCGGGCGCCGTTGAGGAAGGCTGGACGACGAAGGACCTCGCCGAGTCCCGAGCCAATGTGTTGGTGGGCTTTCCGCTGGGTGGGCTGCTCTCCCTGGCAATCGCGGGCTGTGCCGCGGTAGTACTTCTGCCGGAGCTTATTGGGGTGACCGCGCTATCCCAAGTCATGCTCCCGGTCGCTCTGGCCGGCGGCAAATTGCTGCTGGCCTTCATCATTCTCGGCGTCGTAGCCGCGACTGCCGGCGCCGCGCTGGAGACGACGCTGTCGGCTGGATACACCATTGCGCAATTTCTTGGGTGGCCGTGGGGCAAGTTCCGGCCCCCCGCGCAGGCGGCGCGTTTTCACCTGTTGATGATCATCTGCTTGCTGGTCGGCATCGGCACTCTGATGACTGGAGTCGACCCGATCCAGGTGACTGAGTTTTCGGTGGTCTTCTCGGCGGTCGCGCTGCCATTGACATATCTTCCTATCTTGATCGTGGCCAACGATCCTCAATACATGGGTGAGCATGTCAACGGACATGTCCTGAACGGTGCCGCGCTGGTCTATCTAGTGATCATTCTTGCTGCGGCGGTTGCCGCGATTCCACTCATGATCATTACTGGAGCTGGACAATGAGTGCCGCCAGTGACAATCAGAGTCCCCGCTATCTGGACGCCCATCTGCACCTCCTCGACCGGCAGGTGCTCGACGTACACGGGGTACCCATCGCGGTAGTAGATGATCTTGAATTATCTGAAATTCCCGCCGGTCAGGAGATTCCGCGAGATACTTCACCCCCAGTGATCACCGCACTGCTCAGCGGGCCGACGCTTGCTACTCGAATCTTTGGCGGAAGGCCACCCGAATCACGCATGATGCGTACGCCATGGGTCGCTATTCGAGAGATCGGTGTGGTGATCAAACTGTCGGTCGGCCGCGATACTCAGGATCTGTTCTGGACGGAGAGATGGGTCCGAGATCACATCATCGGGCGCATTCCCGGGGGGCGCCACACCCCTAAGAATGAGGAGAGTCAGCAGGCCCAGGGCGAGCAGCGAGGCGGGTCGTGATCATTACTGAGCTGCTCGGCGCCCGAGTGTATGGGCCAGACTTCCTGGGTTTTGTCAGTGATGTGCGGTTCCGGCTCGACACTGAGTCGATAGGTCAGCCTGCCCAGCTCTACGGCATCATCGTGAGCCCGCACGCCCGGTCGTCCTCGTTAGGCTTCGAGCGTTCCGGAGTGCGGTCGCCCTGGCCCATCGCAGCATTGGTGCGCTGGCGACACCGCGGCTCCTTTCTGGCTCATTGGCGGGATATCGAACGGATCGACATAAAGCGGATCCAGCTCAGAGAAGGATTCGAGCACGGCTCGCCGGAGCTGCCCTGATCATCAATGTCGGAAGAACGAAGGAGGGCCAATGTCGCAAGGAAGGACGATCGACGAGGTGATTGACCGCGCGGTCCGGGAACTCGATCTCGAAGCCAAGGTCACGTTGCTGACTGGCGCGGCAGCGTTCTCCCTGCACGGCAATGACGCGATCGGATTGCGCCCGATGATCTTCAGCGATGGCCCCACCGGAGTTCGTGGCAGCGAGTTCGTCGGTGGCAAGAGAGTTGCCTTGTTCCCGAACGCGACGTTGCTAGCCCAGGCCTGGGATGAGACAGCAGCCGAACGGGTTGGCGAGATGCTCGCCGGCGAAGGCCGCTCTCAGGACGTCGATGTCGTGCTCGGACCAACAGTCAATCTGCATCGCTCCCCGCTTGGTGGACGGTTATTCGAGGCCTACGCCGAGGATCCGCTGCTCAGCGGCCGGCTGGCGGCGGCCTACATTCGCGGGATTCAGCGCTACGGTGTCGGAGCATGCGTCAAGCACTATGTCGCAAACGAGGCCGAGACCGAGCGGCGTACGGTCGACGTGCGGGTTACGGAAGCGGCACTGCGTGAGCTCTACCTGCTGCCGTTCGAGATCTGCGTAGCCGACGCACATCCGTGGACGATCATGGCGGCCTACAACAACGTGAACGGGGTTGCTGCCACCGAACAGGATGAGCTGAATAACGGCGTACTGAAGTCCGAATGGGGCTGGGACGGCCTGCTGATGTCGGACTGGGGAGCCACCAAGACCGCTGCGCCGGCTGCCAACGGTGGACTTGATCTTGTGATGCCCGGACCACGCGGGCCGTGGGGTGATCAGCTCGTGGCCGCTGTGCGGTCCGGCGACGTGCCGGAAGCGACGATCGATGATCATCTCACTCGACTGCTCAGGTTGGCCGGACGAGTCGGTGCGCTGGACGGCATTCCAGCCCAGCAGACGGCGGAGCTCGGACCGGTGGTCGAGCCCGACGCGGTTGAGATGCGGCTAGCACTGCGAAATTTGGCGGCTGCCGGGATGATCTTGCTCAAGGGCCAGGATGTGCTGCCACTGCAAGATTCTCTGATCACGACAGACTCGCCGCTCGTAGTGATCGGGCGACATGCACTGCAGACGGCACTGCAAGGTGGCGGCTCGGCCTCGGTACGCCCGCCGCATGAGATCTCGATCGCCGAAGGCTTAGAAGAAGCGCTCGGTGAGACCAGACTCCGCGTGCTGGACGGTGTTGGCGTACGGCGCAATCCCGCCGCTGCGGCGCCGGAGTTGATCATCGACCCGCAGACCGGTAGCTCTGGCATGCGCATCACCAGCTTTGACGGCTCCGGTGTCGAGCTCGCCTCGACGAGTAGTGAGGTGGGCGAATTTCTGCTCGGCATGTCGGACGGACCGCATAAGGGAGCCCGTGAGATCGAGCTTTCCGCGGAGCTGGTAGCGCCTCCGGGCGCCGCAATGGAAGTCGGCGTACGGGGTGTCGGGGAGTGGACGCTGAGCTATGGCGAGGAGACGCGCACCTTCGTCAACACTCTGCTGCCCGGGGACCTAGCGGAGGTGGGTTTCATGTCACCGCCAACCTGGACTGAGGTAGTTGAGGCGGCTCCGGGACGGATCTTGGTCGCCCGCCTGACGATCTCCGAGCGCATCTCACTCGCCGGGTTGATCGTCCAACCGGTCGCTCCTGCTGATGAAGAGTTGATCGATGAGGCGGCACAGGCCGCTCGAGACGCCGAGCTCGCTGTTGTGGTCGTCGGATTGACGGCGGAGCAGGAGACCGAGGCTTTGGACAAGAAG
>DATCXA010000515.1:0-2542 GCA_036566085.1 Propionibacteriaceae bacterium | reverse complement strand
GGCTCGTATCGTCGCAACCAAGAAGCTGACCAGCCGCAGCGCCGATCTCACCATCGAATCGCCGGCCGTAGGCGACCATGTACAGGTTCGGCTCTTACTGCCGGCACACTTCGAGACGCAACCCAAACGGCGCTGGCCGGTACTGTATTTGCTGCACGGCTGCTGCGATACCTATCTGAGCTGGACCCGGTCGACTGACATCGAGCAGCTCACCCGTAAGCGCGACATCCTCGTCGTTATGCCCGACGGCGGCAAGGTCGGCTTCTACTCCAATTGGCGCAACGGCCCGCAATGGGAAACCTTCCACACGCAGGAACTACCGCAGCTGCTCGTCTCCCAGTACCGTGCCAACGGCAAGGCTGCCATCGCCGGCGTCTCCATGGGCGGCCTCGGCGCCCCCGGCTACGCCGCCCGGCATCCCGGCATGTACAGCGCCGCCGCGTCCTTCAGCGGCATTGTCCACACCCGGCTCTCCAGCGACGCGTCCCAGGGCTACCTCGGACTCGTCTCCTCTCAGGGAACGCCCGACCCCCTCGCGCTGTGGGGTGATCCAGAGGCCGACGCTGCAACCTGGAAGCAACACAACCCCTACGACCTCGCGCCTCAGCTCACACGCATTCCGCTGTTCATATCTGCTGGCAATGGCGATCCCGGACCACTTGACGGGCGCAGCACCGCCCGCGACTCCATCGAGCCTGCGATCAACGCCGAGAACAAGGAGTTTGCCCAACGCCTCCGGAAGGTCGGCGCCAGCGTCACAGTCGACCTATACGGCGACGGCACGCACAACTGGGTGTACTGGCAACGCGAGCTGCATCGGGCATGGCCCATCCTCACCAACAAACTGGAATCGACGGCGTGAGCATCGGCGAGTTCTGCCACGGTCTGCTCGCAGGTGTCGATGACCCGGTCACGGCCTCGGTCCGTCTCAGCCCGGTGGAAGGCCTTTCCGTGCGAACTCGAGTGTGTCGTACAGCTGTCGTGGAGATGCGTAAGCAACCCCTTCAAGCTGCACACTGGCATGGAGTTCATCAGGATCGCGGTTTTCGGCAAGCTCCTTGGCAATGTCTGCCAGCGTGGCTGAGTTCGCCGAATCGATCACAGCTCGCAGGTCTCCATCGGTCTTCTGCCGAGGCTCTCCCCAGAGCCTAAGAGCTGCGAGCACCACCGCTCCGCGTTCAACGAAGTAGTCGGTGGAGTCCACAACGAAGTGGTGGGCGGAGTCGAGAGACGAAGATCGGAGGTGCGCCCTGATCTGTTGCTCTGCCTCGTCTCTGAGCTCAATGAAAGTGCTCACGCTCTAGCATTGTGGCACTGATGTGCCCGCGGCCCCTCACAGCGATTGGCGATGCCCCACTTGATCGAACCGGCCCGCTGCGTCCGGACTAGCCTGCCCGGTTTTACACAACCTCAGCAGAGGAATCTGGAAGCGGTGTATGTCGTTTGAAGCCCAGCGCGAAAACCTCCACCGGCAGATTGGCTCCCGGAATGATGCCATGGAAGGCAAGAACCGGTATGGCGAACAGGAGCCAACTCAGGCCAAGCGCGATCACCAAGAATCCTGTTAAAGGCCGCCGGCCTACCCAACCTCTCAAACCCGTTAATTGCGGGTCCCCGTGTGGAAAAAGGAGCGGGATAAAGCTGAGGCGGGACGCTGCTAATCGACATAACCAGCTGACCCCTGCAATGACTGAGATGTCTAAGCCCGGTTGCAGGAAACCCCTGGCGGTAGTGACGGCGTCAGTAGGGCACATCTGAGTCAGGGCGGCGTCTGCAGGTTTCGAATGCGGACCGCTGATCCGTGCAATCAGCACCCAAATCGACCGTGAGTCTCAGCGCATCCCGTGCCGGTGCAATCTGCTGATATTGAGCGGGACGGCATGTCAGGTGCGATCATCGACGTCACCGGCCCGGGCGAACCGGTCGACGGTTACAGCTCGTCGATCAGGTACTCGACGGGCGTCTGGTTTCGATTCGGAGCGGGCAGACCACCTCGGTGCCCTGCCCGGGGGTGCTGACTGTCCTCATCGCGTTGCCGCGATACATACCACCGGAGCATATGGGTGCGAACCTTCGGGCTGAAATCAAGTGCGCGGCCGCAGCGGGACGCGACATCTAGCCTTACCGGCTAGGACCTGTGTAAGAAGAGAACAACCGGTGGAATAAGGAAAGGAGAGGAGAGCACGATGGGCGAACGCTGGTGGGCATCGGGTCATTGGCGGGTCAAGGATGGCAAGACCGAGGAGTTCATTCAGCAATGGAAGGAGTGGCTAACTCAAAGCAGTGCCAGTGTCTCTGGCTTTCACCACGCGCGACTGCTTCGCGCCCTGAGTGATCCGAACCTGTTCACCTCGACGTCTGAATGGGCCGACGCTGCCTCACGCGATGCGTGGAATGCCAGCCCCGGGTTCCAAGAGGGTTTCGCGGCGTCGAAGGCGCTCTGTGATGACTTCGTCGGCGGTGACTACGACGAAGTCGTCGTGGTGAACAGGCCCGGAACGAGTCCAGCTGAGCGATAGCCAGATCTGCGCGTCATCCAGTG
>DATCXA010000543.1:0-3281 GCA_036566085.1 Propionibacteriaceae bacterium | reverse complement strand
CGGCTCGATGGACATTGCCGTGGATGTGCTCGGGCCCGATCCGCTGCAGCACTCCATCCCGCTCCAAGGTCGCCGCAACCGCTGGCTTCACCCGAGCAAGCCTGAGGGTGAGCTGCGACTCCTCAGCAAGCCGGGTGATCTCCGCCATCTTGGCCGAACCCTGAGAGTCGACGAAGTTGATACCCTCGCAGTCGAGCACGATCCCGTCGAGCGTGCTCGATGAATGGATGACCTCGCGAATCCGGTCCTCGAGGGCGTCAGCCGTGGCGAAGAAGAGATCGCCGTCGAGCCTGACAACGGCGATGCCGGGAGGCTGCTCGTCGTCGGCATGGTTGAAGATATCCCGGTAGACCTGTGTGCCAGGCTCGCGCCCAAGCAAGGCGATATTGGGACGTGTGGTTACGGCGATCAGCCATAGCAGCGAGAGTGCGATGCCAATCATGACTCCGGCGAGCACACCAAAGACCAGGGTTGCCAAGACGGCGGTCACTGCGATCCAGAAGTCGACTCGCTGAACCCGCGCCAGCCGGCGCATCTCGGGGACGTTCATCATCCCCATAACGACGGCTTCGATGATCACAGCGGCGAGAACGGCCTTCGGCAGGTCGGAGAACAGCTGCGCAAGGATGAGCAGCGTCAATAGCACGGTTAACCCCGATGTGATGGACGCCAGGCCCGTCTTGGCACCGGAGTGGTCGTTAAGTGAGCTCGCCGACAGACTGGTCGATACGGGCATACCTTGGAAAAGCCCGGCTCCGGTATTCGCGAGCGCTTGCGCGACCGACTCCTGATTGATGTCGATCTGATAGTGGTGCTTGACCGCGAAAGCTCTGGCATCGCCTGCAGTCTGCGAGAAACCGATCAGCATCAATGCGAACGCTGCCATGGCCACAATCACGACGTGGTCCCACAGCAACCCGCCGTCGGGAACCTCGAATCTAGGCAGCCCTCTCGGGACCTCGCCGACCAGGGCGACGCCATGAGCGCCTAAATCAAGCAGCCAACTTGCCACTAGACCACCGACGACCAGCACGAGTGCTCCCGGGACCCGCGGGATGAACATGCGAAGGCCGAACACCACGGCAAGTGCGACAACTCCGACGAGGAGCGTCAACCAGTGGGTGTCGCTGAGGGTGCGGAGCCACGAGAACAGCTCCTGTAAGGAGTTCGACCCGGTGACCTTGGTGCCGGTGATCTTGGGAAGCTCGCCGATCACGACGTCCAGGGCCGCGCCGAACAGGAACCCGGTGACGACGGCACGCGACAGGAACTGCGCGATCCACCCCAGCTTGAATACGGCTAGCAGCAAGAACACCGCGCCCGACGCCAAGGTGATGCCAGCGACGAAGGACGCAACTTCTTGTTGGTCGGTGATTCCGGCCGCAAAAACGGCACTCGCGGCAACGGCGGCGAGACCTGAGCTCGGCCCCATCGAAATCTGTCGGCAAGTCCCGAAGATCGCATACAGGATTGCACCGGCTGCCGCTGCGTAAAGCCCGTTTTGCACCGGGATTCCGGCGATTTCTGCATAGCCGAGGTTCTTGGGGACGATCAGGGCAGCTACGGTCATGCCAGCGATCAGGTCTCCACGCAGCCACCGGCGGGCGTAAGACCGAAGCCACCTGAGGATGGGCACCAGCCCTGGGCCTAACCGGCCTGAACCCGTACCGTCAGTGTGTTCTCTCAGCTCCCCACTCACGGCCCATCTCCTTTTTGTCGGCAAGGACCCGGCAGCCATCGTGGGCCATCATCACCTCCACCACTGCATGAGCTGAGTCGACAGCTTCCCCGCGACTTGGAGACGATGATGTCACCGCATCGCGTGAGGCCTGACCAGTTTGGACGCGTCGGGGTGATCAGCAGTCTCAGACGGGCACTTCACGGTCCTGAAGCGTGACCAGTAGGGCGATGAGAGTGAGATTCAACCTCAGGTCATAGCTTGAGAGATTGGCCGTGATCGAGGAGATGGACTCTGGTGGTCGGTGCCTCACGAGCGACGTGCTCGGCGAAGGCGACGGCCGGCCGATCGATCAGATCGGGGCGCTCGGGGAGGCCGATCGGCCACCAGGTACCCCAGTGCACCGGGACGGCATGGTCTGGGTGAATGAGGCGAACCGCCTGTGCCGCCTGTTGAGGGTTGAGATGGCCCTGACCGAGGGTGGGCCCCCAGCCTCCGACTGGCACCAGGGCAACGTCGACCGACGCCACCTCCCCGAACCCGAGGTCTGGACCAGTGTCCCCCGGATACCAGCAGCGGCGAGAGCCCTCGACAAGATAGCCAAGCGCAGGTCCACGATGAGCGCTCCCGGGGTGTCGCCGGCCGTCGTGGTCGGCAGCCAGCACGCGTATCTGTAGGCCACGAAACTCCACAAGATCACCGGGCTCGACCTCGCGGAGCTTCACACCGCGGGCAGCGATTGACTTGAGCAGGCGGCGCGAGCCTGCTGGGGCGATGAGATCCGCGGACGGTGGGATTAGTCGGAGCGAGGGAAGGTGTGTGTGGTCGGCGTGTAGATGAGAGATCAGGATGACGTCCGCATGCGCAGCGTGCCGGGGCGGAACCGAACCACGCACTCGACGGAGATGGCCAAGCCGAGCGGTCAGGACTGGGTCGAACACGATAGTGGCCTCGCCGTCCTGCCACGTAGTGGTGCTGTGCCCCCACCATGTCAGTGTTCCCGTCACGGTGGTGGAAGCCCGCCCATCGATCTTGAACGGATTAGGCAGTGGACTCCGAGCGAGCCGATGGACTGCCGCTGGACTTTCGCCAGCTCATCCAGATGCTCGCTGCCGAGAGGCAATCGGTACGAAAGGAGCCGGATCACACTTGTCTCCCTTCTATCGCCATGGAAGTTCTCGTCCCGGTCAGACCACCATCACCGGTCCGCCGATACCGCCTGCGCAGGCGCCAGGCTCAACAGGTGGCCGAGTGCTGGGTCAACCGGTGTAATTTTCACATCAGGCATCCGCCGGTACGTGATCAGATCTGGGTCCGGCCGGCCGGTAATGCCGCGGCCACGGTGAACGGGCCTCGCTGTCTCGGCCGACTCTAGTGTCAGGGGGCGCGTGTGGCTGTGGTGCCCGAAAGAGCGCAAGCTCAGCCTCGGACCGGCTTGCGCCTTGGTGACATCGCCCGGCTTGTCCTGGTGTGGTTGGCGTCGTCGGTTGCCTTGGCCGTCGCTGCCGCCTTGTTGCCGGGCCTGACCGCCGTCGCGCCGTGGGCCTACCTGGTGGCGACTGCGGTTGCCGGTCTGCTTGGGCTGGCGTTCCGGCCAGTACTC
>DATCXA010000538.1:0-2321 GCA_036566085.1 Propionibacteriaceae bacterium | reverse complement strand
GGCAGGTCCAGCTCGGACACGTGCTCGATCGCCCGGACCATGTGCTTGATCGCATCGACCGGGACCGAGCGCTCGTCGCCGTGACGGAGGTATTGGCGGCTCACGTGCTCGGAGAATCCGAAGGTCGTCAAGGCAAGCTCGAGCACTCCGGGCATGGCGGTGACGATGTTGTGCGCTCCGAGCGGCTCCGGGAAAAGCGCCATGTCAGTCCGCACGCCACTGTCGAGCAGATGCTTCGTCCCGGTTCCACCTTCGAGCTCGCCCATGACGCAAGCCAGGACGATGTCGCCGGAGAGCTTGACCTTCGCACGCCGAATGACCTCGGCCGCCATCACCATGGCGGCGACGCCGCCCTTCATGTTGCGCGCTCCGGCGCCGTACAAGAGGTCGCCCTCGACCACCGGTCGCCACGGGTCACGCACCCAGTCGGCACGCAGAGGGTCGATGTCGATGTGCCCGTTGAACATCACGGAGCGCCCGCCCCCCGTGCCCCGCAGCCGGGCGACGGTCTGGTGCCGTCCGGGCAGCACTTCCTGGAGCTCGACCTCGTAACCGGCATCCGCCAGGTAGGCCGCCAACCAATCCGCGACCCCGGTCTCGCTGGTGCCGCGGATCGTGGGGATCTCGATCAATCGCGACGCGATGTCGACCATCTCGTCGACCGGCAGATCGTCCAGCACGAGATCCAGCTCCTCACTCTGCATGCTCTTACCGTCCCTGTCTAAGCGTTGGAAACTGACAGATCGATGACGTCGGCCTGGTCCCAGCCCAGGCAGACGTCATCCCCCTCGACAAGCTCTCGATCCCATGAGTAGAGGTCCGCCACGACCGTCGAGCCCGACGCGGATCGGACCACCGCACGGTGTCTTTGACCGTGGAAGACCAGGGACTCCAGGCGCCCGGTCATGCGGTGGTTGGCGCCGGCTGATCGGGAGATCGACACACGTTCGGGACGGATCCCCGACGCGGCCTGGTCGGCACCGTCCGCCCGGGACAGCACGTTGAGATCGCCGACGAAGCAGGCGACGAACTCGTTCACCGGGCTGCGGTAGATGTCCTCCGGCGTGGCGACCTGTTGGATGACACCGTCCTGCATGACCGCGATCCGGTGCGACATGGCAAACGCCTCGTCCTGGTCATGCGTGACATAGATGGTGGTGATCCCGAGCCGGCGCTGCAGATCCCGCAGCTCGGTCTGCAGGCGCTGCCTCAACCGCTTGTCCAAGGAGCCGAGCGGCTCGTCCATCAGCAGCACGTCTGGGCGAATGGCTATGGCCCGGGCGAGCGAAACTCTCTGCTGCTGACCTCCGCTCAAGCTGTTGGGGTGGCGCTGCTCGAACCCCTCCAGGTCCACGAGGGCCAGGGCCTCGGTGACGCGAGACCGGATCTCTTGCTGACCCAGCTTGCGGATCTTGAGGCCGAACGCGACGTTGTCGAACACGTTCTGGTGAGGAAAGAGCGAGTAGTTCTGGAAGACGAAACCCACGTTGCGCTGGTTGGCGGGCAGGTCGGTCACATCGCGATCGCCAAAGAGGATCCGACCCGAGGACGCGGACTGCATGCCTGCCAGCAGGCGCAAGAGCGTCGTCTTGCCGGACCCACTGGGCCCCAGCAGGGTGAGGAACTCGCTCGGACCGACAGCCAACGAGACGTCGTGGAGGATTTTCGCGGAGCCATAGGCGTGAGCGATCGACTCGACGTGGATCGACTTGCCCCCGCCCCGTTCGTCGGCCAGCGCCACTGTTCTGTCGGCCACGTCTGTGTTTCCACCCATGTCAGACCACTTCCTCAACCTTGGACGTCACGGTGCTCCCAGCGCCACCCGGGTCACGCTGCGGCGAGACTGGGCCTGCGGCCCTTCGACGCCAACCGGAGACTCGCCTGGTCACGCCGAGATAGAGCCAGCCCAGGCCCACGGTGGCGACCATGAGCAGGGTGGACAGCGCCGCGATGACCGGCGATATCTGGTTCTGGACCGCGAGGAACATCTCAACCGGGAGAGTCTTCGTGCCCGCGCCGGCGACGAACGAGGTGACGACGACCTCCTCCCACGAGTTGTAGAACACGAAGACCGCGGCGGTGATGACGGCGGGCACCAGGATCGGCAGGGTCACCCGGGCGAAGGCCTGCAGCCGTGTGGCGCCCAGGCTCTGCGCGGCTTGCTCGAGGTCTGGATTGAGCTGCGACAGCTGCATCTCGAGCAGAAAGACCGCGTAGGGGATCGTCAGCACGACGTGGGCGATGACGACCCCTTGGATGCTGAACAGGAACGGGGTCCCCTGGAACGCCGCTAACAGGGCCATGCCGGTGATCACGGTCGG
>DATCXA010000529.1:0-3801 GCA_036566085.1 Propionibacteriaceae bacterium | reverse complement strand
GGCGGTCGTCTCGGCCAGCTCAGCGTTCTTGCGGCGCACCACATCCAGCGCCTCCTGTTCGCCGTGGCGCTGCGGGTCCGCAGCTTCGCGTTCAGATCATGGGCTCGTCGGCCGGCGGCCCTCGATCGGTTCCGCAGCCTGGTGCGGACCGCCCCACCGGGGGCCTGGAGCCGACCGCCGGTCGCATCGATCCGCCGGACCGCCTTCGCCAACAGCCCGGAGTCGGTCGGGTATGCGACGTTCGATGTCACCACGGTGGTCTCGACCCGTATCCGAGTGCAGCGCAGCAGCTTCGCCTCAGCGGCCTTGGCCAGCAGGGCCTCGTTCAACCCGTCCACCGCGGCCGAGCCGCACCGGGTGGTCAACTTCATTAACGTCGTTGGATGCGGAACCGGCTGGTCCAGCCCGATCCGGCAGAACTGCCGCCAGGTGATTGAGTCCGACACATCCGGGCACAACGACTCGAACCCCAACCGATGGCGGAACTTCAAGAACATCAACCGCACATAGGTTTCCATCGGCGTCGACGGCCGTCCCATCCTCGGGTCAAACAACCGCACGAACGGAGTGAAGAACACAGGGTCGTCCAACAAGGCATCCACCCGTGCCAGTTCCTCGGGGCCCGCCGCAACTCCTCCGGCAAGATCGCTTCCTACAATGTCGGCTGATCAGCTACCGCAACATGAATGGTCCCAATCCCTTCTGGCCCAAGGGGTTGGGACCATTCTCCCTTGTCAAAGCCATGTTCAGCCCTCGACACGCCTCGACTTTTTCAGGTCGAAGTAGCTAGACACAGATTCGAACTGGCGCCGTCGACGCGAGTAGTTACATCCGCTCGAACACGTCAGGAACTGGTTCATGGACAACGCTAGTCAACCCCGGAGCGGGCAATCGCACGCGTCTCGACGTGCCTTAACTCGTGCCTTACGGGAGTGTAAACATCGCACGTTCACCGTGAGTCACTGTCACTCGCTGACACTGCGACATGTTGGCGTCAAATGGAATTTGACTAGGCCAGATGCTCGTAATGCCTAGTGAAACGGCCGAGCAAAAGCTAGTGATCGAAAACGGCCTTTTGAGCTTGGGAAGCTGATGTTCTGCCATTGAACTACATCCGCAAGCGAATGGGACTCGCCGCTGGAGTCTAGCGGATGCGCTTCGCTGGTTCAGAGCAGAAGATGTAAACCAAGGCAGCAGGCGGTTCTGAGATAGCGGTCGCCGACTGAACTTCGATCCAGAAAAGAAAGGACTCAAATGACACTCGGATTTGGCCAGGTCGTCATCGATTCACAACGCGCTGACGACATCGCAGCCTTCTGGTCAGCCCTGCTGGAGCGCCCCGTGCTGGACGGGGCCAATCAGTTCTTCGCGATGATCCCAGCGTCTGATGACCGCAGCTTCCCTGCGTTGATGTTCCTGGCGGTACCCGAACCGCGTCAGAGCAAGAACCGAATGCATCTCGACCTGGTGGCAACCGACATTCAGGCGGAGGTGGAGCGGGCGATCTCCCTGGGTGCGACGAAGGTCGCCGACTTTGATGAGCACGGAACGAGATGGACGACCATGACCGATCCCGAAGGCAATGTCTTTGACGTCGGGTTGCCGCCCTCCCGCGGCTGAAACTTCGGTTAGGGACTCGGTCAGACCTCTCGCGCCTGTGGTAAATCCGGGAATCCCCTGAGGTCGCCTGAAGCGGCCCTGGAAGCCTCGACGAGCTGTGGGCCTACTGATCAAGGCCGGACTAGCTTGGGACCATGACCGATCGCGCCCCGGAACCTACCAATGTTGGCCCCGTAGCCGGCGGCAACCTGCGTGCGTCAGATGCCGACCGCGATCAGGTCGCCACCTTGCTAAGCACTGCGTACGCAGAGGGCCGGCTGACCCGCGAGGAGCACGATGAGCGAGTCGACCAATTGATGGCAGCCAAAACCTTCGACGACCTGATCCCGATCACTCGCGATCTTGTCGTTGTCGGCTCACGCCCGCCGGTCGCTGCCCCGCGATCCGCGAGCCATTTCACGATTGATGCCACTGGACAGGACCTCGAGCCCGACAAGATGATTGCGATCTTCGGCGGAGTCACTCGCACCGGCAGGTGGCGAGTCCGTAAGAAGATTCAGGCGTTCGCCCTCTTCGGCGGAATGGATCTCGATCTTCGTGATGCGGTCTTCGAAGCCCCCGTGGTGGAGATTGCAGGTTTCTGGTGCTTCGGGGGGCTCGACATGAAAGTGCCGGAAGGCATTGACGTGCGAGACCAGACTGCCGGAATCTTCGGTGGTACCGACGTCCGCGATATCGGCGACCCGGTGCCGGGTGCGCCGACTCTGGTGATCAAGGGAGTAGCGCTATTTGGCGGAGTGTCGGTGCGAGGGCGCAAGGCGACTAAGAAGCTGAAATAGACGGCTGCGTGGATGCGACACGTAGCCTGAACCTTGCTATGGACGAACTGTTTGCGCCCCCGGCGTACGAGTGGAAACGGCTATCTCCGAAATACCGCTCGATGCGTATCCTGACCAGTCTGGTCGTTCCGCCCATCCTCTTCACCATTCCAGCCGTGATCGTCGGAGTCACCTCAGGCAAGTGGTGGATCGCTGGTCTGATCTGGGCCGCCGCTGTAGTGATCGTGATCATTCGACTGGCATTTGTCACTCGCAACTGGCGCTCTTGGGGCTATGTGGAACGAGAGGACGATCTCTACATCACGCACGGCGTCATGTTCCGAAACTTGATAGCAGTGCCGTACGGCCGCATGCAGCTGGTCGAGGTCGAGTCCGGCCCCCTAGAACGTGCCTTCGGTCTTGCCTCGGTCTCATTGAAGACCGCCAGCCCCGAGACTGGTGCTCGCATCCCTGGGCTCACCCCGGAGGAGGCCACACGGCTGCGAGACCGGCTGACCGAACTCGGCGAAGCACACGCTTCAGGGTTATGAGCGCCTCGCAGCCGCAGCGAACCTCGTCTGCCAACCCAGAACTCAGCACTGCACCAGGCCAGCCGGCTCCCGCCGCCGGACCACTCAAGCCAACCGAGCGGCCGCATCCACTGACTCCGTTTGTCCGCGGTTGGCTGGTGTTCGTTGCTATCGCTATCGGCTGGGGCCGGGAGATCGTTACCAACGCCGGTGAAAACCAGTTCGAGCTTGGGGGCCTGCTCTGGATCCTGCCGGTCCTAGCCGTGGTCGTATTGCTCGCGGCCATTGCCGGGTTCATTTCCTGGTACTTCACTCAATTCGTCATCGACGATGAGGAACTACGCATCGACACCGGCGCGATCTTCAAGAAATCAACCAAGATTCCTTTTGAGCGGTTGCAGTCGGTCGACATTGTGCAGCCCCTGGCAGCGCGGATCTTTGGACTGGCCGAGCTGCGGCTCGACGCGGGCAACAGCACCACCAAGTTGCGCTATTTGACCCGCAGCAAGGCGTCTCGATTCCGCGACTATCTGCTCACCCGCGCCCACGGTTACCAGGCGAGCATCCGCGATCTTGATCAACAATCAGTGGCGAGCGTCTTCACCGACCTAGGAGTAGCTGATCAGCCGCTCGTTCAAGTCTCGCCGCAACGGCTCATTGTGAGCTTCCTGCTGTCAACGGAGTGGCTGATTCCGGCAGCTATTTCGATCATCATTCTGGTCGGAACCACCGCTTTTGAGATGGTCCCACTCGCGCTGGGCGCCTTGATTCCATTGCTCATCGGCATGCTGTCACTGATCTGGCGGCGGGTGATCGGAATGTTTCGCTTCACTTTGGCCGAGTCGCCGCGGGGGCTTCGGATCACCCGTGGCTTGACCAACTTGACGAGCCAG
>DATCXA010000527.1:0-4525 GCA_036566085.1 Propionibacteriaceae bacterium | reverse complement strand
CGGCCGGCTTGCCGCCAATACGTTTGGCGTACGCGCGTGCAGACATGCGATCCGACAGTCGAGCGATCCAGCGGATCTCTTCTGGACGGATATAGCCCATCTGCGCGATCTGTTGGAGCGCGGCGGTGAGCATCTTGCCCTCCCGAGAGCGAGCCCAGATGGCAACCGCCAGCACTATCACCAACAGCGGGAGCATGATCGCTCCGTAGGCGAACAGGAACCCATTTGCGCCCCAGAAAGCGCTGCCATTCCAAATCGCGTGCATCACGATGGCGGCCAGGAAGCCGAAGATTGGTGCCAGCACGCGTACTCCCGGGCGGCGTGTTGACACTGCGATACCAATGCCTATGCCTGTTGCAGCGGTGAAGAGCGGATGCGCGAAGGGCCCCATGATCCCGCGAAGGAAGAACGTGACGCCGAGCTGGCCGGCTTGTAGAGACTGAAGGTAATACACGATGTCTTCGACGAAGGCGAAGCCGATTCCCACCAGTGCCCCGTAGATAATCCCGTCCAGCAGACCATCTATCTGGGATCGCCGGAAGATGACGATGGCGACGAGGAACAAGCCCTTGGCGAGCTCTTCGACAACGGGCGCTCCCACCGCTGCGGCGACAAATTCGTTCGTCCCCGGCAGCCCGAAAAGAAACTGTTCGGCGATAAAGCTCAACACCACTGCCGCTACAGCACCCCAGCCGAGCGCGGCGAGGCGATAACTGGCCGGCTCGGGCTCATAGCGATCAAGCCAGAAGCAAATCAAGATCAAGACAGGAAAGGACACCGCAGCCAACAGGGTGGCGATCAAGGCGCCCGTTGGGCCGCCAAGTAGAAAGATCAAGATGGCGATCATCAGGCCGCCCAAGCCGAGGACGATCGTGGTGACCCAGGTCAACGCCGAGCGCGGACGGCGCAGCAATGCAGCGGGGGCAATCGGGACCATTCCTGGACCAGTTGCGCCTGCCGGGAGCATCGCGGGTTCGGTCATCTTCCAACGATAGGCAACCACCCATACGCGTACAGTCGCCGGTATGGACCCGCTGCCGGCAGTTCATACCCGACCCGGTTTACCGGCCAGGGTCAGTGTGTACGAGGTCGGCCCTCGTGATGGACTCCAGGCCGAGAAAGCCGTGGTGCCGCTGGAGATCAAGCTGGAATTCATTGACCGCCTTGGCGAGGCGGGACTTGCCGTGATCGAGGCGACCAGCTTCGTCTCCGCACGCTGGGTCCCTCAGCTCGCTGATGCCGATGAGCTGATGGCACGGCTGCGGCGCCGTCCTGGCGTCCGGTACCCAGTGCTGGTTCCCAATCAGCGGGGTTTCGAACGAGCAGTCTCGGCCGGAGCCGACGAACTCGCGATCTTCGTCTCCGCCACCGAGAGCTTCGCCAAGCAGAATCTGGGCACGACTTTGGACGGTGCCATCGAGATGGCGGCGCCGGTGGTTGCGGCGGCAGGTGCCCGCGCGATTCCGGTACGCGGCTATGTCTCGATGTGCTTCGGTGATCCTTGGGAGGGCTGGGTTGAGCCCGAAAAACCGGCGGCGGTCGCGGCCCGGCTGATTGAGCTAGGCTGCTCGACCATCAGTCTGGGTGACACGATCGGCGTTGCGACGGCTGGTCAGGTCGTGGCGGTGCTGGACTGCATTGACGCGGCCGGAGTGCCGCGGGATCGAATCGCGCTGCACCTGCATGACACCTACGGTCAGGCTTTGGCCAACGTTCTGGCCGGACTGGAGTCCGGAGTCACCGAGTTCGATTCGTCCGCCGGCGGTCTTGGCGGCTGCCCCTACGCCAAGTCGGCGACCGGGAATCTTGCGACCGAGGATCTGGTCTGGATGCTTGAGGGCCTCGGCATCGAAACCGGCGTTGATCTTTCAACATTGGTTGCAACCAGCCGTTGGCTGGCCACCAAACTTGGCCGGCCGTCACCATCCCGGGTCGTCGCAGCGTTGGGCATTTGAACGCCTGCGGCATTACTGTCGTTTTCGTGGCTGGGAGGGGCGCATATGGCCGACATCGACGACTTCGACCTCGACCGGAGTACAGCGCAAGCCTGGACGGAGTTCCAGAGCCGATTGAGTGAGGTCATCTCGCTGATCGACGACACGGCCGACCTCACCATCTGGACCACATCTGGAGGCAACGAACCTCCACCATTTGTCACCCTGAGCAGTCCGCGGCCCGGTATGATTCGATGCGAGGCAGCCAGTAACGGCGTACTCGGTGCTGACTTTCAACTCACTGCGGAGCAACTCACCGCAATGGAACAGCTCGGCTGGCGGCCACCGACAGCCGGCGGCGAGGACGCCTCCATGGTTCCTTCGACCCAATCGACTGGGAACCTCTGGATCGAGTTGCCGCAGACCGCATCGGATCAGATGAGCGAGCTCGCGGTATCCGTGTTACGCGATATCTACGGCGTACAGCACCCGGTCTTTCTTGCGCCCGACCAGCTCGCCGAGGCGCTCCAGCCCGCTCAGGCGCCCGTCGAAGCTGACGCATCAATCAAGGTCGAGCAGCTGGAGCGGCTCGACGTTGATCCGACCATGCCGCGCGATCAGCAACATCTCAATGACTTGGTCGATGCCGAACTTGCCGAGATTTACGGATACCCGCCAATCCGCGACGCCGACGGTGATGTGGCAATCCGCGTCGGATCAACCATGCTTTTCCTTCGCACCTCCAGCGACGGCCAAGAGGTTGTGCTTTTCGCCCCAGTCGTGCACGACGTCGCCGGCCGGTCCCGAGCAACAGAAGTTCTCAACGATTTGAATGTCGAAGCCCGGTGGGTGAAGTTCCAGCTCATCAAAGACCGGGTCTTCGTGACGATCTCGGTGCTGTCCCGGCCTTTCGTACCGGCCCATTTACGCCAAGCGGTACGCATCCTCTCTGATGTGGCCGACGGCATTGACAATGAGCTCGCAGCCAAACTCAACGGTCGAACTACCTTCAGCGACCACGATGAATCCCGCTAAAACTTCGCGCTGCTAGCGTCGGCCGCGCGAGCACTGCCAAAAACCGGCGCTTTCAGACCGTAGCCGCCCAAGCGCACGCCAGAGTGCGCCCGCAGTCGCAGGTAGATTGGTCGTTGTGATGGACCCTCGGGAGCTGTACACCTTGAACGAGGCGGTGGTAGCCAAGCTCAAGGATCATCGGCCCGTGTTGATCCACCAGCTCGATGGTTTCGTCGACGCTGGGCAGGCTGGACGGCTGTTCTCCGCAAATCTGATGGAGAATCTTGAGCACGAGGTACTCGCCGAATTCGATCATGATCAGCTCCACGACTACCGCAGCCGGAGACCGGCGATGATCTTCGACACCAACCAGTGGAAGTCGTATGCGGACCTCCATCTGCGCATCCATCGCGTAACTGACGGTCACGGCGAGGTATTTCTCCTGTTCAGCGGTCCTGAGCCGGATGTGCAGTGGGAGCGGCTTGCCGCGGCAGTCGTAGGGCTGATCGAGCAGTTCGGCGTACGAATGACGGTTGGCATCCATGGCATTCCTATGGCTGTGCCCCATACCCGGCCCGTCACGCTGACGGCACACGCCACCGACCCCTTGCTGGTCAAGGGTTATCGGAGCTGGATCGATCGCGTTGAGGTGCCGGCCAGCTTCACCGGGTTATTGGAGTTCCGGCTTGGTCAGCTGGATCGCAAGGCTATGGGTTTCGCGGCACACGTACCGCACTACCTCGCCCAGGCATCCTTCCCCGAGGCCACGCTGACTCTCACTCGCTCCCTGAACCAGGCGACTGGTCTGGCAGTGCCCCTGGAGCCCTTGGAGAATGCATCTGCCAGCAACCTTGCCGACATTGCGGAGGAGATGGCGACCTCGACGGAGGTTCAAGAACTCGTGGCAACGCTGGAGCAGCAATACGACGCCTTGCAGGCTGAGCGTCCGGATCGGGTGCCTAGCGCGGAGGAGATTGCCGCCGAATTTGAGAAGTTCCTCGCCGACCGCGAGAAGGACGACTGACCTGCCGCTGCGTGACCCGCCTGACGGCGCATCGCTTATCAACAGACTCCGGATGGCGGGCTGCGTGTTTGCCGAGGATGAGGCTGCGGTGCTGCTGACCAGCGCGCGCACGCGGCTCGAGCTGGAACAGATGGTCCAGCAACGGGTCGCCGGCACTCCCTTGGAGCACATCGTGGGGTGGGCCGAGTTCGCTGGAATGCGGATTGCCGTCGATCCGGGCGTGTTCGTGCCGCGTCGGCGGACCGAGCTCCTGTTGCGACATGCTCTGCGAGTAGCTCCGGCCCGTCCGGTTGTGGTTGAGCTTTGTTGCGGCTCTGCCGCGGTTTCACTCGCTCTGGCCTCGACTTTGCAGGAGATCGAGCTGTACGCCACCGACATCGACCCGGCTGCAGTCCGATGTGCCAGCCAGAACCTGGCCGGACTCGCGGGCGCTGCTTGCATCCAGGGTGATCTCTATGAATCGCTGCCGCCGTCGCTTGCTGGGCGCGTGGACTTGCTGCTCGCAAACGCTCCCTACGTCCCGACTGAGTTGATCTGGCTGATGCCGCGGGAG
>DATCXA010000505.1:0-5654 GCA_036566085.1 Propionibacteriaceae bacterium | reverse complement strand
CAGCCTCTGGCCCTTCTGCAGCACGGCTGGCGGTGAGCTCGATACAACCGCCATGGAAGACTTTCTCGACAGCTATCGCGCTGCGGGTGGGCGGATGCCAACGGGGAGGATGATCTCATCATTCCGCTGCTACGAGCGAAGCGAATTCTAGAAGTACTCCGGGCACCCTCGGATAGGAACCCGTGCTGGGACTATCAGCTCACAAATCTTCAGGCCTACCAAGCGCTGAGCTGATACCAGTGGCCATGCATCCCGATCAGCTGACCATAAGCGTCGAGACGGTCCACGAGCTCGTTGAGAATCAATTCCCTGACTGGGCGGGACTGCCGATCGCCGAGATTGCCTCTCAGGGAACGGTCAACGCCCTATTTCGTCTGGGCGATCATCTCGCGGCTAGATTCCCGCTGCAACCCGCCGATGCGGATGAGACGCGGCGGTGGCTGGCATCTGAGGCTGAGGCGGCGCTGGAATTGCTCGGTCGTACGCCCTTCGCAACGCCGGAGCCGGTGGCAATTGGCGACCCGGGCGCTGGCTTTCCCCTTCCTTGGTCGATTCAGACATGGCTGCCCGGAACCACCGCCACGGAGGCCGACCCAGGCCGTTCGATTCCATTCGCTGAGGACTTGGCGACGTTCATTCAAGGCGTGCGATCAATCGATACCCGCGGTCGCACGTTCGCCCGGCCGGGTAGGGGTGGAGAGTTGCCCGCGCACGATGAGTGGATGAAAACCTGCTTCGAGCGCAGCCAGAAACTTCTCGATGTACCGCGGCTCCGACGAATGTGGGCAACGTTTCGTGAACTGCCGCGAGTCGCTGCGGATGTGATGACTCACGGCGATCTCATCCCGGGCAACGTCCTTGTCGCGAAGGGACGCCTCGTCGGGGTGATCGATGTCGGTGGTCTAGGCCCCGCGGATCCTGCTCTTGATCTCGTGGGCGCTTGGCACCTTCTAGAAACGAACCCGCGGCAGGTGCTACGTGAGCGCCTCGACTGCGATGACCTGGAATGGGAGCGCGGGAAGGCATGGGCCTTCGAGCAGTCGATGGGGGTGGTCTGGTACTACGTCGACACCAACCCGGCCATGAGCCACATGGGTTGGCGAACACTCGGCCGCATTCTGGCCGCTGGGACTCGAACGGCCTCAGAGGAGTGAGGAAGCGGTTAGCAGTCAGTATGCTTGAGTGCTAGTTGCGGTTGCACCTTCGAGGCAGGGCCGCTTCTAAAGGAGAGAAAGACACCGATGCCCACGTACCAGTACCGCTGCACTGAATGCGGCGAAGATCTCGAGGCCGTGCAGAAGTTCAGTGACGCGCCTCTCACCACCTGCCCCGCTTGTGGCGGCAATTTGCGAAAGGTCTTCAACCCCGTCGGTGTGGTGTTCAAGGGTTCGGGTTTCTACCGCACCGATAGCCGCAATGGATCAAAGACCGGCGACCGAGCCGAGTCAGGGGCCTCGGAGAAGAAGTCTGGCACCGACACTAAGTCGACCGATAAGGAGCCAGCCGGCGCCGGATCGACGACAGCCAACAGCTCTGGCAACGGCAAGCAGCCGGCCTCCAGTGGATCATCCACAAGCCAGAAGGCGGCCGCCAGCTAGTCCTGTGGATGCAGCGCACGACCCGCGTGCGCGTCCTTAGCCTTCCGGCATGACCGACTGCTCACCCACACCCCCATCTTTGCGATCCTTCCCATGCCATCGGTGAAGGCTCGGCGCCGCCGACCGCTGCGCGCACTCGCCCGCGCCGCATCGTGGCATCGAAGGAAGCTTGCGGTGGTGGCCGCCATTGGCGCGGTATTCACCGGAATCTCGGCCGCAGCACCAGAGGGCCCCGCCAGGATCACAGTGGTTAGGGCGAAGTCTCAACTATCTAGCGGGATGGTCCTCTCCGCATCCGATCTGGTACTCGATCGGGTTACGGCTTCTGATGTGCCGGAGGGAGTCCTGACAAACCCGAATGACCTCGTAGGCAAGACGCTGGTGGCGCCCGTTGCAGAAAGCCAGATGATGACGCTGCTCACGACGACCGCAGCGCGCACCAGTGTTCCGCCTGGTCACGTCATTGCACCCCTACGACTTGCTGATTCAGCGCTGACTGCGTTGTTGCGACCGGGCGATATTGTCGATGTTGTTGCGGCGGATCCCGAGGCCGAGCAGCCGGCGACAGTCATAGCGGCAGGGGCGCGGGTCGTGACTGTGCCAGAGGCTCCGAACGATCGGGCGGGCCCGGGCCCAGACGGCGCCCTGGTACTCATCGATGTAGACGGCCACACAGCAGCGGTTGTGGCGCAGGCCGCGGCATCTTCGACGCTAAGCCTCTTTTGGCGCTAGTCAGTCGAGCGCCGAGCCGGCCGCGATGATTTGTGGGTCGCCGCGGTCCTGAAGCGCCACAGCACCGATCAGGCGAACGCCAGCCTCAAAGGTCCAGTCCCCTTGCACGACAACTGAGCGTGCCTGGCGGAGCGAGGGAGCGCCAGCCGGAAATCGTTGATCAAAATCAGTAATGATCTTGTAATACCTGTCATCAAGATCAACGACAGGCACCGGATCGGCCACGGCGGTCAACTCTCCGGTGGGTTCTAGCTGATACGCATCGGACCGCAGTACCAGCAAGTCACTGGTGGTCTTAACGGGCAGGAACCGATCCCGACCGACTCCGATAGCTGTCGCGCCATCGAAAACCTCGACAGCAGCACCCATAGCAGTTTCGATCTGAATGACCTTGGGCGAGGATGGGTCGGCTGGGTCGACGGTTTTCTCATTCTTGATCAATGGAAGTCCCAGCACAGCTTTGCGCTCCCGCAGCGTACGGTCAAGGACCTGAAGATCGAACCACAGATTGTTGCAGTGGAAGAACCGATGCCGGAACTCATCGGTGAAGAAATGCATCTCATCTTTCGGCGTCTGGGCCGTGTCGCGCAAGATCAATTGTCGGTCGGATTTGCGGATGGCCAGGTGACCACCCTTGCGATCAGCAGCAGTGCGGCGGCATATTTCCGCCGCGTAGGGCGCGCCGCTGGCCGCGAACCAGCCTGCGATCGTGGCATTGGGGGCGGCACCGAGATTGTCAGAGTTCGACACCGAGGCATAGCGATAGCCCAATGACAGAAGCCGATCGAGGACTCCCGAGGTTGCAAAAGCGGTATAGAGATCACCGTGGCCGGGCGGGCACCACTCCAAGGCCGGATCGGCCGGCCATTCCACCGGCGTCAAGTCGTCCACCCTGAGTTTGGGTTCCTGGTTCTGTAGGAAACCAAGATCAAGTCCGGTGATGGCAAGGTCATCGTAGGGTGCGAGAGCCGCCAGCGTGTCCTGCTGAGTGCGGAAGCTGTTCATGAAGAGCAGCGGCAGCTGGATCTGGTAGCGGGCGCGCGCCTGCTGTACTTGATCAACGATGATGTCGAGGAAGGTCTTGTCTTCGCGTACCGGCAGCAGTGATTTGGCTTTATCCATCCCCATCGAGGTGCCTAAACCACCGTTGAGCTTGATGATCACGGTCTGCTCCAGGGCGGCCGCGGCATCCTCATCGCTCACGGCGACGTCACTCAGCATCGACGGATCCACCAGAGGTTCGATCGTGTCCTCGGGAATGAAGCCACTGACCCCGGCTTCAAGTTGGCCGTAGTAGTAGGTGAAGACGTCGATGGCCTGCTGCGGAACGCCGGCGGCGGCCATCTTCTCCTGAGCTAGCTTCAGACCCATGTCGCTCATATCCAGATCTTAGGGAGATGCGACCGCCAGCGCTTCGCTCTAGGCGCGCGTACTACTTCTTCTCCTGCGGTGGCGGAGGCGCGACCGTTGCCATGAGCTCAAGAGTTGCCTTGCTGATCTCGGCCTGCGCGGCCGACCGATCAACAGTGGGCGTGCCATCACCGGGCTGATCACCGTAATCGCCAAACGAACTGTGCACCGCACCATTGATCACCACGAACTTTGTGCTGGCCGGAAGCTTTGCCCTGGAAGCCTCAATGTCAGCTGGTGCCGCGAATCCGTCCGCCGTGCCTGATATCGAGAGCACCTTCAGATCATTCCGAATGATCGGGTCCGCCGGGTAGGAGGCGAAGAGCACCAGGCCCTCGACCCGATCGTCATTGTCAGCGAGGGCGGCCGCTACGGTACCGCCGAGCGAATGACCTCCGACAAGCCAGTGGGCAATCTCGGGATGAAGGTCGAGCACCTTCCGGCCGTGATCAGCGTCGATGATCGCAAAACCAAACGGTTCCTTCAGCACCGCCACGAGGTATCCAGCTTCTGCCAGAGGGCGGAGCACATGTGCGTACGCCCGCGAGTCGACCCGAGCCCCTGGTACAAAGACCACGCCAGCCGTTGGCTTGATCTCCTGACCCGCTGAGTCTTCCCTGACCGGAATCAATTCATACCAGCCCAGCCGGTCGGAAAACCGCACGCCATTTTGGGAACGAAGAGCCGTGGTAGCGGTCGAGGTCGCGACGAACGGTCGCGCATAGGCGAGAACGACGACCAGAAGAAACGACAAGATCAGCAAGGGAATTGCAAGAATGATCCGCCGACGCGCCCGGCGCATGACTTGAGCAGACGTCCGATGCGCCGGATGATCGGGGTCGCCCTCAACATCCTGCCTGCCTCCGATGGTTAGCGAACCGATCGACCATGCCACGGCGATAAAACCAAGCAACCCGCAGGCGATCCCAGCAACAAGCATTGCTGGATGGCCGTTCAGGAGGGCCGGCCAGCGGGTCCAGCCAAGCCAAATCGGCACGGCGATCATGGCGAGACCGAGCACTAACCAGATGAGCGCCAGCACGGTCCGACTGAGCGCTCCGGGCTGCCACATAGCGCCGAGTGTATGGCGTGTTTCTGTACTAATCCGCGATATCGGCGACAGTCGCATCGAACGCGCATACAAGATCATCGATGTCGACGAATGCACTATAACCGTGCCCGCCGGCGCCAAGTGCGGCTCGACGGCCGAGCAGTTGCCGATCAATGATCACCGGCCAGCTCGGCTCACTGCCAATCGGCGTAATGGTCCCTCTCTCGTAACCCGTCGCTTCGAGAGCCTCAGCTGCATCCGGAAGTTTCATCTTGCTGACGCCAAGCAGCGACCTCAGCTTCGGCCAGGCAATCTGCGTATCACCCGGGATCACGACAAACAGGTAGCTGCGGTCGGACCGGCGGACGACGATCGTCTTTGCCATGTCGGAGGGACGGATGCCAAGCAGCTCTGCCGCCTCCTCGAGGCTGTGCGCAGTAGCCCGTCGCCGCAGCTCGACAGCGAGTCCACGTTGATCAGCATCAGCCAGCATACGGCGTACGCCCGCAGCCAAATCATCGTTCATGATCGAGAATGCCGAGGAAGCTCAAGATCGCCATCACCGCGATCAGTAGGACGAATGACAAGGGGGCTATCGCGTCCAGCACTCCGCGGTTTCTTCCCGCGAGCTCCAGGACTAGACGAATCAGGCAGGACACCGCAACAAAAAGGGCCAACAAGCCGAGCGCCGGTAACCTCCTGCCAAGCCGCAGCACGACAGCGCCCGCAAGAAGCAGGATTCCCACGAACAAAATGTCATCACCGAGCGGTTCCAGGGTGTTCCATCTGCCAGCTGTGCCTGGGTGGCTCGGATCTGCGACAAACGCGACCACCAGCGTGATCAAGCTGGGAATCAGACCGCA
>DATCXA010000488.1:0-2037 GCA_036566085.1 Propionibacteriaceae bacterium | reverse complement strand
GGCAGGTGCAGGGGATGCCCCCCGCCTCGCGCGAGGCGGCCGCAGCCCTGGCCGTCCTGAAGGACGAGTACACGGCATGGTCGGATGCGCTGGCTGGCGACACGATGCCCGTCGTCATCAAGGGCATGGACCTCATGCGGGCTACTCTTCCGAAGCTGACCCCCTTGGTGAGCGGTGCATCAGCCGAACTCGACAACCTGATGAACATCGTTGCCGGCGGCATGTCGACCCCCGGCTTCGACCAGTTCATTGCCAGATTCACCCAGTTCGCCACCGGTGCACTCGCACACGGCACCACCCACCTCGTCGAATTCACCCAGGCCCTCGATACCGGTGAGATCGGTGGTGACCTGCGCGCGTTCCTCGACTACGCCCAGGCCAACGGGCCCCTCGTCGGCGACACCCTGAAGAACCTGGCCACGGCCGTCACCCACCTCCTGGTCGCCACGTCCGATATGGGCGTCAGTGTGCTGTCCGCGGTGGACGCCCTGGCCAAACTCGTCAACGCCATCCCGACGGGCTTCCTCTCAACAGTGCTGCAGCTGTACGCCGGACTGAAGCTCGTCACCCTCGGCGCCAGCGCTCTTGGCGCGGTCACCGGATCCGCTGCCGTTGCCCGCCTCGGCGCCTACTTCGCGGTGATGCGGGCCGCAGGAGTCAGCGCCACGCTCCGGGCCACTGCGGCGAGCATGTCCGCGATGACGAAGGCCACCGTGGGCCTGGGTGTCCTGGCCGTGGCCGCGATCGGTATCAGCAAACTCGCCGACAACGCCCGCGGGGCGCCGCCGGACATCGACCGGCTCACCACCTCGCTGAAGAAGCTCGCGGTCACCGGCAAAATGTCGGGCGAGCTCAAGGCGACGTTCGGCGGATTCGACGGCCTCATCGAGTCGATGAAGGCCTACCAGAAGGAGGCCGGCAAGGCGAAGGAAGCCTCCGAGGGTGTGTTCGGGTTCCGGATCCCGGTCCTTGACGACATCGGCGGATGGTTCGGTGACAAGGCCAACGACATGGCCAAGGGTTCCAAGTCCCTGAACGCCCTGAAAGATGACTTCAAAGGTGTCGACGAGGCGCTCGCGCAGATGGCGGCGAACGGCAGCACGAAGGAAGCCGCCGCCGGATTCGACCTGATCAGCAAGGCGGGCAAGAAAGCCGGCTGGTCAACGAAAGAGATCGCGGAGATCTTCCCGGAGTACAGGGACGCACTGGCGTCCCTGGATGTGCAGCAGCAGTTGGCCGCCGCCGGGATGGGCGTGTTCGGACAGCAGGCCCTGGAGGTGGGGCGCAAGCTCGACACGCAGAAGAAGTCCGCAGACGGGCTGCGCGCCAGCATCATCGCCTTGAACGACACCAACCGGTCGGCGTACGACTCCCAGATCGCGTTCGAGGAGTCGATCGACAACCTGACCGCGTCGTTCAAGAAGAACGGCAGCACCCTGGATATTTCCACCGAGGCGGGGCGGAAGAACGGCACGGCCATGTCGGCGGCGGCGAAGGCCCACGACGAAATGATCGCGTCGGGTCTCGCGGCGGGTGAGTCTCTCGGCTCGATGACCAAAAAATCGGACAAGCTCCGCGGGTCGATGATGCGTCTGGCTACGGACGCTTTCGACGGGAACAAGAAGAAGGCCACCGAGTACGTCAACACGCTGCTGGGCGTGCCGGGCGAGATCGCGACTGCGGTGAAGCTGGAGAAAGACGAAGCGGTCGCTGGTCTTCTGGCGGTGCAGACGGAGATCAACAGAACACCGAGTGCGAAGTCCGTCAAGGTCGACACGCTGAACGCGGCGGCCATCAAGGCGCTGGAAGCGGTCGGGTACAAGACCAGGACGCTGCCCGACGGCCGTACCGAGGTGTTCGCGAAGAACGGGCAGGCCATCGGTGCCATCGGCGCGGTGTCGGCTGCGCTGAGAAACCTGGACGGAAAAACCGCAACTGTCTACACCAGGCACCACTACATCAACCTGACCGAGAACCGGGTCATCAACAGTGGTGGCGGTGGCCGCGGTCCGAACGCCGGGGCGCAGGCCAACGGCA
>DATCXA010000472.1:0-4872 GCA_036566085.1 Propionibacteriaceae bacterium | reverse complement strand
GTTGATCATGCGGTCGGGACCAGTTCAACACCGGGGCTGGCCCGACTGCCCAGCTCTCCGATGGTGTCTAGGGAGGAGAACACCAGATGCCAGGTTCACACCTTAAGTTCGTTCGCACACTCGACTTCGGTGTGCTCGACGGACTCGCCGCCCGCGCCGCTGCTGAGATCAGAGAGACGGAGGACGCCTTGATCGCGTTCATCGAAGCGGAGCAGAAGCGCGACGCGCTGCACGCCAAGACCAAGCAGGAGATCGCGGCGAAGTACAACCAGCAGGACCGCCTCGGAGGTGCGGCGTGACCGACGAGCCGATGGACTATCGCGACTGGTTGATCCGGCAGCAGCAGCAAGATCGCATACGGCAGCGATTCGACGCGCTGTTCACGAACGACGAAGAGCATGCCGCCGCTGCGACGCAGGGCATCGAGAACCTGGCGTACCACGAAGCGCAGGAGGCGGCGGCCGCTTACGACCATGTTCAGGACTCTCTGACCGACGTGATCACGCAGACCCGCGATCTCCGCGCCCGGATCCAGAGCGGCACCGTGCCAGAGGACGCCCGGAAGCTGCTCGCCGACATGCTCAAGCAGCACGCCGAGCTGGTCGCCAGAATCGCTCCCACCAAGAGCAAGCACGACAGCGCGCAGACCACCCTGAAAGATCCCGCCGCCAAAAGGGAAGCGCTAATCGCGAGGTTCCCCGCCCTGCGCAGGTAGCTGATCATGGTCGGTAGAACCCGATCACACTCGGAGGAGCGCTGGGCGCTGCTTCCCGAGACGATCATCCGCTGCAACGCCACGCGACCCAACGGCGGCAGATGCAAACGTGAGGCCGAGGACGGCGCTGTGGTCTGCGACCAGCACGGCGGCGCTGCGCCTCAAGTCCGGCGCCGCGCAGCCGAGCGGCTGATCATGAGCGCGGACCGCGTATCGCAGAAGCTGCTCGAATGGCTGGACGACCCGGAGGTGCCGTACCGCGTGCGGGCCGAGATCGCCCAAGATGTCCTCGACCGCGCGGGTCTGATCGCGACCCAGGTCCACCAGATCATCCCAACCACGGAGGACCCGATCATGCGGTTCTTCAAGGAGGCGTTCAGCGACCCGAGCAACCGGGAGGAGAACCCGCCTCAGCCAGCCATCGAGGAGCGAGTGATCGACCGCTCGCACCTCGCCGACGGGCCGGTGGCGATCGTTGAGGCTGAGATCGTCGAGCCAGAAGGTGAGCCAGCCAACGACACACCGCCTCGAGTCGCCGAGATGATCAAGAGCGGCGCCTTCGACCGGAAGCCAGGGCAGTGACCAATAAGGAGCAAGATCACAATGCCGAACCTCAACCCACGCGACGCGAGAACCTACAACCCGGCGCCGACGTTGTGGAAGTACGACCCGCAGGGCAACATCCTGTGGCTCAAGCTGACGGACGCATCGAGCAACACCTCATGGTTCCCGGTCCACCTCGCCCAGTTTCCCCAGTCAGTCGACTACACCGGCGCAGCCTGACTTGTCGACAAATTCCCGGGTGTCACTAATTTGGGGCAGATTCACCGAACTCACGCTCGGCTGCCGCCGCATCATCATGTGTGCCAGATCTACGGCACGCCTGGCGAGTTGGCAGACGATTGGCCGGCCAGCCTCGATGCGGCGCTTGCTGCTTCGCCTCCCGTTCGCGGCCACAGCAACAACGGTGTCTACGTAGAGCACGGGCCGCGCGGCCGCGTGCCTTTGCTGCCTACCGGTTCATCAAGGCTCAGTGATCTTGATATCGGATCGGGGAGTTGTTGATCAACAATCGCTCACCGACAGCGAAGGATTGAAATGACTAAAGATCTTCGCGCACAGGAACGCGCAGACGTAACTGCACAACCTGATCAAGTCCATGCGCCCCGGCTTCATCCGATGCGCTCCCGGCATGCATCCCGATCATGGTGAGGCAGTGACGTTCACTCCTGGGCAGTTGCTGCCCCAGTGGGCAGCCGATGCTCTCCAAGATCAAAGGCCGGAGCCGAGCAGTGACGGCATCTACGAGTTGACCAACACCAAGCGGAAGAAATGATCATGAGCAGGCTGGGCAAGATCACGCGTGACGGTTTCGGGTGGATGCTGAGATTATGAGCACCGGCAAGATGCTCCAACGCCTGGTGCTCATGATCTTGGGCCCCGTTGGTGGCGGAAGGAGTTACGTCCTTCCCCCGAAGTGAGCCACTGGCGGGCCCTTGCTCATGACTCCTCGGAGTTGATCTTGCACCACTACGAGGTTTCATGAGACTGCCGCAACGACTCGACCAATTTGGCCAGTGCAGCTAGCTGTTCGGCAACTTCATCAGCGCCATGTGTCGTGTCGGCCAAGATGGCTTGAAACACCCGATGTCGCTCCGCAGCGCGCGCCTCTGAGAGCTGACGACGCCTGACAATCTTGTCCTCACGGAATTCCCGGGTCAGTTCAAGCTCAAACCTGACGGTCTCGCGATACATTTCCCTCGCATCTTCATGGCCCAGCGCCGCATGCTGTTGCCCAGCGATCGCTTCGCGCAACTCTTCCTCTGCCTCCTCCTTCTGAGGTGACTCACTGGTTTCGGCCAGCGTTCGAAGCCGGGCGACCCGCTAGCGATGATCCGGTCCACGGCCTCATGCCAATGCAAGTGCTGCCACAACCACGCCCGTAGGGTATGAAGCTTGCGATGTTGGCGATACTCGCGGTGCTCCAGGAGCGCGAGACGCAAGCGCGGTAGCCACCCGCCAGTCATTATTCGGGCAGCGGCCTCAGCGTAGCCCTTAGTTAGGAGCTCAAGCGCTGGCGCAAGAAACAACACGGAGATGGCGGCGCTGATGGTGATCTCCATCAACAACGTCCACCAGGGCCAGACCTGTACGCCGCGCAATGCTCTGAGCGCAGCCGACTCACCGATGGCCAACAGCACAAGGGGGACAACCCAGATCAATGATTGGGTGAACCGGAGCCATTTAGGTGTCTCGGGAGTCCATCGCTGACTGATGGTCCGCGCCTCTAGGACGATTGCCAACCATAATACCGGTAGCACTTGGGCAATGGTTGCCCAGTACTCGGAGTTCGGCACGGCTCCCAAGAGTAGGGGCTCGACAACCGCTATCGGCCGCACATCGGAGGTCTGAGAGACTGAGCAGTATCGAACCTATATTCGATACGCTCCAAGTATGTCCACCAAAGATCAGCTACTAGCCGTCGTTCTGCACGGCACCGCGTTTCGCTATGCGATCGAACGGCGTAACAATGCCGACTCCATCGCAGAGTTACGTGAGATCGCCAATGGCCGAGACGATCTCATTGCCGAGACTGCTGGACTCATCGCGGGCTCGTGGTGCGCGAGTCCAGCGACGCATGCGGGGCATGAGCTACTCGCCGCTGGCATGTTGATCTTGGCTGCTCGGCGGGAAGGCAAGCCGCTGGACTACAGCGAACTTGAGCGCTGGACTCGCATCGGTTTCGAACGTGGCACCGCGTTCCAGCGTGGCGAGCGGGCCAGTCCGGCTGGTGAACACAAAGTCGTCAGCCGGTCGGCCCTCAATCCTCTTCTCGAGCAGTGCGGCCACCGTCGGGGCGATCGTGATAGTCCGTCGGGATCGCGGTGTCTTGGGATGCCCGAGGTGGTGATCCCGCATCGTGTGTTTCGCCCGCAACTGCCGGGATAGCCAACCCGGGGTCTCGGTCGCGTCATCCTCACCATTGCGCTTCCACGCCTTGTTCACCCGAACCGTGCCGCGGTCAAGATCGACGTCCCCGACCCACAATGCGCTGATCTCACCGAACCGCAATCCCGTCCCGGCCGTCACGGCCAACACGTCCCCATGTCTCTTGGCCAGCCGTACGGCGGTCTCCAACTCCCGTTCGGTCAGGAACCGCAGCTCCGGCCTCGACTGCTTCACCCTCGACTGTCTCAGCGCCGTCCCGATTGCCGGATTCGCAGCCAGATAGCCACGCTTCACCGCGTACGCGAACACGCCGTAGATCAAACCGTGGTAGTTCGCCTTCGTCTTCAACGACCGGTCCCACTCGATCAGCCATGTCCTCAGCTGCGCCTCACCGATTACGGTGACCGGGCCCGCGAAGATCAGCGAGCCTCGCACCGGCGTGCGCGCCAGCACCTGCAGTTCACCGAGGTACCGCTTCCGCTGCCCAGGGGACAGGTCGACGATCTGACGGACATACTCCTCGCCGATCTTGTCGAAGCTCGGTGGAGGCGTCATGGGGTCGGTCACATCCGGCGGCCGGACAAACCCCTCACCCTTCACCCAGCCATCTGGCCACCGCTGACCAGCGGCCTCGACCATCCGCTTAAAACCGTCCGCACGCGCGAGGTTCTGCGCGTCCGAGCCGGCGCCGAACGTCTCCCACACGCGGGTGGCGCCACGAGCACCACCGGGCCGCCAAAACACCCGCGCAGTCAGGCCGCCATCGGCGCGCCGTCGCTGCTCAATCCATGCCATGCCAGGGCCTCCGAACTGAGTCGGTGCCACCCTGGTGCCACCCTGGGCTCTCAGGACCTGCCGCGGATTCCATATAACCCCAGGTCAGCCTGGGGTTCCTACTGGTGCGCGAGGGGGGATTTGAACCAGGCGCAACCCACACTCGTCATGCCTGAATTGGCCAGTTTGAGCGTGAAATAAGCTCCCGTTGACTCCCGTCTCATCCAGTTGGAGCGCGGCCCGTGCCACACGTTGTGGCACCGTCTCGATCTTGACTTCGTGTCCGACCACTCGAACACCGGACGCCTGTCAGCCTACACAGGTGGTCGATGCTTGTCGGTTCATCCTTGAGCGCTGGGCGGAGCCCGTTGACCTCCTCGTTGCGAAGGTGTCCATTGCTGGGGATGGGGTCGATGCCCGGCGTGAATCGACTG
>DATCXA010000430.1:0-4430 GCA_036566085.1 Propionibacteriaceae bacterium | reverse complement strand
CAGGGCGCCGCTTCGGAGCTGGCCAGCCGCCAGAAGGCGATGAAGTCAGCAACAGACAATGCGCAGCAGCTGATTGAGCGGCTGACTCGGGAAGCGAACCAGGCCAGACAGGCCGAGATCACCCAAGAGATCTCCGAGATCGTTGGCGGAGCGAGTGCCCTAGCCGAGGCAACCGCGGCCGCGGAGTGAGATCGCTAGCGAATGACCAGAAATCACCACAGATGAATGAGGGAACGAGATGACCGCCACCATTGAAGAACAAGACACTGAAGCTCCTGCTGGCGGCATTGGCCGCGTGTCTCGGGTCATCGGCCCGGTAGTCGATGTTGAGTTTCCCGTCGATCAGATGCCTGAGATCTATAACGCGTTGACGGTCGAGATCGGTGTCGACGGTGAGACGCGCAGCATGACTATGGAGGTCGAGCTGCATATCGGCGACAACCTGGTTCGGGCCATCGCGCTGAAACCGACCGACGGCATGCAGCGAGGCACGGAGGTGCGAGACACTGGGGCGCCGATCTCGGTGCCTGTGGGCGACATCACTAAGGGTCACGTCTGGAACGTCACAGGTGACTGCCTGGACGTCGACACGGCGACTCTGGAGATCACCGAGCGCTGGCCGATCCACCGCCCGGCGCCGAAGTTCGATCAGCTCGAGGCCAAGACCGAGATGCTGGAAACCGGCATCAAGGTGCTCGATTTGCTCACCCCGTACGTGACCGGCGGCAAGATCGGCCTGTTCGGCGGTGCCGGCGTGGGCAAGACCGTGCTAATCCAGGAGATGATCTACCGCATTGCCCACAACTTCGGCGGCACCTCGGTCTTCGCCGGCGTGGGAGAGCGCACGCGCGAGGGCAATGATCTGATCCACGAGATGGCCGAGGCAGGCGTATTCAAGGACACCGCGCTGGTCTTCGGCCAGATGGATGAGCCGCCCGGCACGCGGCTTCGAGTGGGGCTGTCCGCGCTAACGATGGCGGAGTACTTCCGCGACGTGCAGAACCAGGACGTGCTGCTCTTCATCGACAACATCTTCCGCTTCACCCAAGCGGGATCGGAGGTTTCCACCCTGCTGGGTCGGATGCCTTCGGCTGTGGGATACCAGCCGAACCTTGCCGACGAGATGGGGCAGTTGCAGGAGCGGATCACCTCAACCCGGGGACACTCGATCACCTCTATGCAGGCGATCTACGTGCCAGCCGACGACTACACCGATCCTGCGCCGGCTACAACCTTCGCGCACCTTGATGCCACCACGGAGCTGTCGCGCGAGATCGCTTCTCGCGGTCTCTACCCGGCGGTGGATCCTCTGACGTCCACCAGCCGCATCCTCGACCCGCTGTACATCGGCCAGCAGCACTACGACGTAGCGGTGCGCGTCAAGCAGATTCTGCAGCGCAACAAGGAGTTGCAGGACATCATCGCGATTCTGGGCGTGGACGAGTTGTCTGAGGAAGACAAGATCGTGGTCAACCGCGCCCGGCGCATCCAGCAGTTCCTGAGCCAGAACACCTACATGGCGGAGAAGTTCACCAACATTCCAGGTTCGACGGTGCCGCTCAGTGAGACGATCGAGTCGTTCCGGATGGTCTGCGATGGCGAAGTTGATCACATTGCAGAGCAGGCATTCTTCAACGTTGGCAGTATGGAGGATGTCGAGCGACGCTGGTCGGAGCTGCAGAAGAACGCATGATCTTGATGTGCGGGCCGGGAAGATTGGAGCGGTATGGCTGAACCCATGCAAGTCGAGGTCGTCTCTGCCGATCGGGTCGTCTGGTCGGGCAAGTCTTCCAACATCATTGCCAAGACCGTTGAGGGCGAGATCGGCATCCTGCCTGGTCATGAACCCGTGCTTGGGGTCCTAGTGCCGAGTGCGGTAGTGATCTTCTGCGAGGAGGCTGCCAAGCGGGAGATCGTCGCCGTAGACGGCGGTTTCATCTCCGTCTCTCAGGGCCGGGTTTCGATCTTGAGTGAGTATGCCCGGATGGCCGACGAGGTGACCGTCGCCCAGGCTGAGAAGGAACTCGCCGAAGCGCAACGGGCTCTCGATTCCGGTGACGGAAGCGACGAGGATCGAAAGCATTTCCTGCGTGCAACGGCGCAGCTTCGCGCGGCGCAGAAAGCGCAGTAAGGTCGCTGCTAAACATATGCGCGCGATCTGAGGACGTTCATGCACGGCTGGCTCGGGGTCGTCGAGATCCTCGGCGTGCTAGCTGGCTTGCTAGCCATCAGCGTGTTGACGCTTGCCGGACGGCGGAGATGGCTTGATCGCCTCGGGGGCACGTTCAACTGCAGTCTGAGACTGCGGATGACGACTCCGGGCGCCGGCTGGGTGCTCGGAGTCGGTCGTTATAGCGAGGGGATCCTGGAGTGGTTCAGATACTTCTCGTACTCACTCCGACCGCGAATAGTGTTCCCGCGACGCAATGTCCGCGTACTGGAAACACGGATGCCTGACCCAGTGGAGGCCGTGGCACTCAATGCCGACGAAAAGGTACTCCGCATCCAGGTGCACGATGGCCGTGCAGAGGCGCAATGGGAGCTGGCCATGAGTCAGGAGTCACTGACTGGCCTGCTCAGTTGGCTAGAGGCAGCACCCCCGGGCGTACGCCGATTCGAGTAGCTACGCCTTCGTTGCGAAGGCCGCTTCGAAAGATGCTTCCGAGGGACGAATGGCGTTCATGCTTCGGATAAAGTCAAGCGCCTCGGGTGCGCCGTCCAGCCGGTCCATGCCGTTGTCCTCCCATTCGACGGAGATGGGCCCGGCGTAGCCGATGTAGTTAAGCATTCGGAAGATATCCTCCCAGCGGGTGTCGCCACGGCCAATTGAGATGAAGTCCCAGCCGCGTCGCGGGTCTCCCCAAGGCAGATGCGAGGACAGCCTGCCGTTACGACCATCGTTCATCCTGATCTTCGTGTCCTTGCAGTCCACGTGGTAGATGCGGTCCCGGAAATCCCAGATGAAGCCGACATATTCGAGTCCCTGCCAGACCATATGCGATGGATCGAAGTTGAGGCCGAAACCTGGCCGGTTATCGATCGCCTCCAATGTGGCAACCGTTGACCAGTAGTCGTAGGCAATTTCGCTGGGATGGACTTCGTGGGCAAAGCGGATCCCGACCTCGTCGAAGACATCGATGATGGGGTTCCAGCGGTTGGCGAAATCGGCGTAGCCCGCCTGAATGACTTTGTCGTCAACCGGCGGGTACATGGCTAGGTAGTGCCATATGGCAGATCCGGTGAATCCGACGACGGTCTCGACACCAAAGGCAGCGGCCGCGCGCGCCGTGGTCTTCATCTCCTCAGCAGCCCGCTGACGAACCCCCTCGGCATCACCGTCACCCCAGACCCGTGGGTTGACCATGTTCTTGTAGCGGTCGTCGATGATCGCCTCACACACTGCTTGGCCATTGTTGTGATTTAAGATCGCCCAGCAGCCGAGCCCGTGCTTCTCGAGAAGGTCTTTGCGTCCTCGGACATAGCTGTCATCTTCGGCTGCTTTTGCGACGTCGAAATGATCACCCCAGCAGGCAATCTCGAGTCCGTCGTAGCCCCATTCCGCAGCAAGCCGGCACACCTCTTCGAACGGGAGGTCTGCCCACTGTCCGGTAAACAGGGTGACCGGTCGCGGCTGGGCCGGCTTGGCCTTGCCGGTGGCTTCCTTCAATGGGCGGGCGTCGTTGATCATTGCATCCTCCTCGTTTGGGCTCGATCTCTCGATCGATCACGGACTTAATCCTTCGATGCCGAACTTTGGCTTCGATCCCCTCCCGGTATCCACAGCACATCACCATCTGGTCCGTTGACGACCCGGGTGAGGATGAAGAGCAGATCAGACAGTCGGTTGAGATAGGTGATCGCCAACATGTTTACCCCACCGGGGCGCTGCTTATCGGCGACTGGCTCAGCTCCGTACGCCTGAACCGCGAGCCACGCGGCGCGCTCCGAACGCCGGACCACGGTGCGCGCCAAGTGCAGCTGGGCGGCAGCCTGCGAACCGCCAGGGAGGATGAATGACTTCAAGTTCGGCAGCGGATCTCCAAACTGATCGCACCATGCTTCCAGCCGGTCGATGTACTCCTGGGTGATGCGAAGCTGGGGCGGAGCATCGGCGGAGTCGGCGACCCGCAAAGGACTCGAGAGATCGGCTCCGACGTCGAACATCTCGTTTTGCACGGCCCGCAGTACCGCAGCGACATCGTTGGGCAGACCGCCGCTAGCGAGTGCGATTCCGATCGCTGAGTTGGCCTCGTCCACATCGCCGTATGCTTCCACCCGCGGGTCGGTCTTGCTGACCGGAGACAAGTCCGAAAGCTGCGTCTTTCCGCTATCGCCTGTCCGGGTGTAGATGCGGGTCAGCCGAACCATGATCACACCCTACGGCTTGTCGCTGCCGGTAAACCGGTTAGGGCGTGGCACAGTACAACGGT
>DATCXA010000429.1:0-2426 GCA_036566085.1 Propionibacteriaceae bacterium | reverse complement strand
CGTGAAGGTGGCCGGTCTGCTGCCCGACGTCAGCGCGAACACGGGCCCCAACGATCCGTTCCTGATCGAGTCCGGGCGCGAGAAGGTCTTCGCGGACGGCGGTTGGAAGCTCGAGAAGGACCTGTACTCCTACGAAGGTCGCTCGCCGAGGCCGTGACGGCCGATGTCGGGGCAGTATCCAGGAAGGGACTGAGCATGCAGAAGCTTGTCGACCCGATGGTGACGATCGACTCGTTGACGGTCAGGTTCGGCGGTGTGATGGCGATCGACGGCCTCACTCTGGAAATTCAGAGCGGGGAAGTGTTCGGCATCATCGGGCCCAACGGTGCGGGAAAGACGACTCTCTTCAACTCGATGAGCCGTCTGAACACGCCCGCGGGGGGCAGCATCTCGGTCTCGGGCCGGAACATCCTGGATCTGCCCCGGCACGGCATCATCGAGCTGGGCATCGCGAGGACGTTCCAGAACATCGTTCTCTACCCGACGCTGACCGTCCTCGAGAACGTGCTTCTGGGAGCGCATCACCGCGTGTCGCACGGGTTCATGTCCTGGGGGCTCGGTCTGCGAAGTCGCCGTGGCGAGGAGAGCGAGATCACCGCCGAGGCGAGCCTCATCCTCGCCAGACTCGGACTGGAGCACCTGGCCGATCGACCGGCGAAGGGCCTGCCACTCGGGACGATGAAGCGCATCGAGCTGGCCAGGGCACTGATGTCACGGCCACAGGTCCTGATGCTGGACGAGCCGGCCAACGGGCTGACCCTTGCGGAGGTTCACGAGCTCGGTGACCTGCTGCAGGCACTGCGAGCGGAGTTCGAGCTGACCATCCTGCTGGTCGAACACCACATGGGACTCGTGATGTCCCTGTGCGACCGCATAGCCGTGCTGAACTTCGGCTCGCTGATCGCTGTCGGAACCCCGGGCGCGATCAAGGCGGACCCTCGAGTGATCCAGGCCTACCTAGGAGGCGTCAGTGAGCCTGCTTCAAGTTCGTGACCTCTGCGCCGGCTACGGCGCGGTGAAGGTGCTGCACAACATCGACCTGGACGTCGAAGAAGGGTCCATCGTCGTCCTGCTGGGTGCCAACGGTGCGGGCAAGACCACGACGCTGAAAGCTCTGACGGGGCAGATCCCCTCCACGGGGACCGTCGAGCTGGCCGGCGACGGGATCCGCAACAGCCGGCCCGAGGTGATCGTCAAGCGCGGCGTTTCGCTGGTACCGGAGGGGCGCGGGGTCTTCTCCGAGCTCACGGTCCAGGAGAACCTGCTCGTCGGGGCGTACGTCCGTTCACAACGGGGCCTCCAGACGGAGCTCGAGGACTGGTTCACGCTGTTCCCGAACCTCGCCGAGCGTCGCAACCAGAAGGCGGGGACGCTGAGCGGCGGCGAGCAGCAGATGCTCGCCGTGACCCGAGCCCTGATGGCGCGACCCCGGATCCTGCTCCTGGATGAGCCGTCTCTCGGTCTGGCTCCCGTCATCGTCACGAACCTGTTCGAGAAGCTCCGCCGAATCAACGCCGACCACGGCACGGCGATGCTGATCGTGGAGCAGAACGCCAACATCGCGCTCTCCATAGCCACCAAGGGCTATGTGCTGGAGCGGGGTCACATCGTCAAGTCGGGTGAAGCGACGTCATTGCAGGGCGACGACGCGATTCGCCTCGCCTACCTGGGAGTCTGAGATGGAACTGTTCCTGGAGCAGGTGGTCGACGGTCTCGCCATGGGAGGCGTGTACGGCTCCCTGGCGCTCGGCATGGTGCTGATCTTCCGAACGACCGGCATTCTCAACTTCGCGCAGGGCGAGATGGCCCTCGTTGCGGTGTACGGCGTCTGGCAGCTCCACCACTGGGGTGTTCCCCTGCTGGTCGCCATCGTCGGCGGGATCGTGCTGGCTTTCGTCGGCGGTGCCCTCATCGAGTTCACCGTGATCCGTCGGCTGTCCAAGGACAACGAGTGGGGCATGGTCATCCTGACCTTCGGCCTCTTCCTGTTCCTCAGCAACCTCACGGGGTTCGTGTGGGGCTACCTGCCGGTGTCGTTCGGCGACATCTTCCCGGCCGACGTGCTGTCGGTCTTCGGTGTGTCGGTGACGTTGGGGTCGTTGGGCACCATGCTCGTCGTCCTGATCGAGATCGGCGTGCTGACGTTCGTCCTGCATCGCACCAAGCTCGGGCTCGCGATGCGCGCCACGGTCTCGAACCGGACGTCCGCCAGCCTCGTGGGCATCAACGTGCGGCGGATGTCCGTGCTCGGCTGGGGGATCGCGGCGGCCATCGGTGCGATCGCCGCGGTCCTGGCGGCACCGACCCTCTACATCGAGCCGGGGATGATGTTCTCCGTCCTGCTCTACGCCCTCGCAGCGGCGGCGCTCGGTGGGTTCGACAGCCTGCTCGGGGCGGTCGTCGCGTCACTCATCATCGGAGTCTCG
>DATCXA010000398.1:0-6070 GCA_036566085.1 Propionibacteriaceae bacterium | reverse complement strand
CGGCTCGGCATGCCGGCACGGCAGATGGTCGCCTCGCCTGCCGTTTACGTCGCATACCCGGCATCGGTAATCACCATGACAGGAGTGTTGCATCGACCCATCTCCTGCGATAAGGTCGTCCGACAGAACTACCGTCCTCTTGTAGGACAAGCCAGTTGCCTATCACTCTGCTGTGGCGCTGCCCAACGCCGACGAAAGGGGTTGCCGCGTGAACGCAGGCAACAAGGTCGCCTACTCGCTGCCCACCGCGCCGTTCCAGCTGCCGCCAGAGCTCATCGAGCTGAAGAATCTGGTTCGAGACGTCGTGGACAGGGAATGCATTCCCCTTGAGCCCAAGTACCTGGCGGCGGAGACGTTGGCCGGGGCTGCGCCCCCTGCGGGCGGTGGAGACGACAGGGTTCCGCAGCAGGGAGCCATGGACGCCAATGAATGGGGCCGTCTCAAAAAGCTGTCGCAGGAGCTGGGCATCTACGACATTCACCTGCCGGAGAAGTACGGCGGGGGCAACCTCGGTGTCCTCGGGCGATTCGTCGTGGAGGAGGAGATCAACCGCAGCGTCGTGACGCTACCGACGGTGCGTGTGCCTGGGATCCTCTTCGGCTGCACCGAAGATCAAGAACAACGCTATCTGCTGCCGACAATTCAGGGCGAAAAGGTCTATGCCTTCGCACAGACCGAGCCCGGCGCTGGCTCGGACCCCGGCAACAGCATGTCCACTCGTGCCGTGAGGCAGGGAGACGAGTGGGTGATCAACGGCAGCAAGACTTTCATCTCGCATGCCGACAAGGCTGACTACCTTCTTCTGCAGGCTGTTACCGACGAGAATCTGCGGCAGTCGGGCGGCATCACGATGTTCATCGTGGACACGAAGACTCCCGGGCTGAGCATGAGCCCGATCCCGATGTGGTTCCCCGGCCCGAGCGCTCAATTCACGTTGCACCTGGACAACGTCCGGGTCCCCCACGAAAACGTTCTCGGCGAGGTCGGTGGCGGTTTCAAGCTGGGGCAGCAGTGGTTGGCCATCCAGGATCGGCTGACTCGAGGGTCGATTGCTTGCGGAATTCTCAGCCGCGCGCTTGACGTTGCGACCGAATGGGCGCAGGAGCGTGAGACTTTCGGCAAGCCGCTCGCAAGGCGCCAGGCGATCCAATGGATGCTGGTCGACGTCTATGCGGATCTCAAGTCAATCCGGGCGATCTCCTACGAGTGCGCCGCTCGCGCCGACGCAGGCGAGGATGTTCGCGCCTACGCGGCCCTGTCAAAGCTGCTGGGCGGCAATTGGGGCCACAGATCCATCGACAAGATCCTCCAGATCTTCGGTGGCATGGGCGAGTCGCTCGAGATGCCGATCTCGCACTGGTACCGCCGGCTCCGGCACGCCCGGATCGGAGGCGGCACCGACGAGATCCAGCGGATCATCATTTCCCGGCAGCTGTTCAAGCAGGGCCGGTCTCTCTGGCAGGCATAGCTCGGAGGTTGGAATCACGTTGGACGAGACCAGTGGGCGCGACGATCTCACGCGTTACGTCGGGATGAGCTCGGAGCCGGTTACCGCGTGGGACGCCGTGGAGAGCGGAGCCGTGCGTCGCTTCGCGCAGGCGATCATGGACGACGACCCGCTGTACTGGGACGAGGACGCCGCCGCCGCCTCGCGGTATGGCGCGCGGGTCGCACCGCCGCTCTATCCGAGCTATGCCTTCCGCAGGCCAGCGAACATGCCCGACCCGTTCGAGCTCTTGGCGGAGAACCCTGACCTCGACGGGACGGAGTCGGGCTTCGTGAGGGCTGGCGCGGAGCCGTTCAACCGGTCGCTGCCTCGGGTCGAGGTCCCGCAGAAGAGGACGCTGAATGGCGGTGTTGAAGCCGAGTTCTTCTCCCTCGCTCACCACGGCGACCGGATCACATCGCAGAGTCGCTATGTGGACGTCTACACGCGCGAGGGCCGCAGCGGGCCGATGGTCTTCGTGGTGACCGAGACCACGTATACCCAGCAGGACGGCAGAGTCCTCGCGAAGGTCCGCAACACAGCGATCCGGAGGTAGCAATGGTTGAGCGTCGTGCTAGTGGCGCCTCGCCAACCGGCTTTCACGACATCCGGGTAGGGGACAGCCTGCCGTCGCTCCAGAAGGGCCCGATGACCGCCCTTCACCTCATGCGGTGGTCGGCGGCAGTCGAGAACTGGCACCGGATCCACTATGACACGGAGTTCGCCGTCGGCCATGACGGGCTGCCCGAGCGCCTGGTCAACGGTTCCTGGAAGCAACAGGTTCTCGTGCAGCTGGTGAAGGACTGGGTCGGGGACACCGGATGGCTGTGGAAGATCTCCCTCCAGTTCCGCGGCATGGATGTCATCGGCGACACGCTCACAGCGTGGGGCACCGTGACCGAGCTTCGCCAGGCGGACGACGTGGGACTCGCGGAGTGCGAGATCGGCCTGCGCAACCAACGCGGGGAAGAGACGACACCGGGTCGAGCGATCGCCGTGTTCCCCCTGGCTGCCGGTGACGCCGTCGGCTATCCGTTCGTGCCTCCTCGCGAGCACTGAGACGGGGAGCTGGCAAGTGAGCCCAGACACGCACATGCCGCAGGCTGGCCCCGACATGGGGGCGGCAGGACCGTTCTCCGGCCTGCGAGTCCTCGACTTGACGAGTCACATCGCAGGTCCCTACTGCACCAAGTTGTTCGCCGACTACGGGGCGGACGTCGTCAAGATCGAGCGGCCAGTGGTCGGAGACGGCGCCAGGCTGACTCCACCGTTCTTTCGCGACGAGCCGGACCTCGAGGGAAGCCTGCTCTTCCAGTATCTCAACACGAACAAGAAGAGCGTCACGCTGGACCTAAAGCGCGAGCGCGGGGTCGCCATCGCGCTCGATCTCGTCAGGGATGTCGATGTCGTTGTCGAGAGCTTTCGCCCGGGCACCCTCGACCGGCTCGGCCTAGGGTTCGGTCAGCTCCAAGCGGTCAATCCCAAGGTCGTCCTGACGTCCATCTCAAACTTTGGGCAAACTGGTCCCTATCGCGACCTGCGCGCCAGCGAGCTGGTGCTGTATGCCATGGGTGGGATCATGGCGATCAGTGGGCGCAGCGATCGCGAGCCGCTCAAGCATGGGCTCGCCCAGGCTCAGTATGGTGCCGGCGCCGTCGCCGCCTATGCGACCGCATGTGCGGTTCTGGCTCAGATGGCTGGCGTGCCAGGGCAATGGGTCGACGTGTCGATCCAGGAGACGCTCGCGTCCGAGCTGATCGTCAACGAGCCTACCTACGCGTGGGCGGGCGGGATTCAGGGCCGTCGGCCCCCCTCGGGAGACGGGCTCAACAACATCATGGCGAGCAAGGACGGCTACGTCGTCCTCCAGTTCGCGGCGGCGAGCACCTGGTCGAGCGTGGCGGAGCTCCTGGACCATCCACCGCTGGCCGACCCGAAGTTCGCGACGGCTGCGGGGCGTGCGCGTCACGCTGAGGAGCTCGACTCGGCTATCGCCATGCGGCTGGCGCAGATGGGCAAGTGGGAGCTCTTCGAACGTGCCCACCAGCACCGGCTCCTGTCCGGGGTGGCGCAGGAACCTGCTGACCTGTATGCCTGTCCGCAGCTCGAGGGACGCGACTATTTCGTCGACGTCGACCATCCGAGGAGCGGGACGTTGCGCCACCCGGGTGCTCCCGTGCTGATGTCAGAGACTCCTTGGACTCTTCGGCACCGAGCGCCGCTGCTCGGCGAGCACACACCAGAGGTCTTGGCGGAACGAGCCAATGTGACAGCTAGTGAGTTTGAGGAACTGCGACGGGAAGCCCTATGTTGATCAACTGGCGATCCGACGAGCAATCGCGCCGATCGGTGCTCGCCGGCCTGCGGGTGATCGACCTGAGCTTCGTCTTCGCGATGCCCTTGGTGGGTGCCATGCTGGCCGATCTCGGTGCAGAAGTGATCAAGATCGAACCCTTGCACCGGTTGGACCAGACGCGTCGAGGCGCCAACTTCACCGTGCTGCCCGAGAACGAGCCGGGAGATCGTCCGTGGGACCGATCCGGGACGTTCGCGAACCTGAATCGTGGGAAGCGTTCGCTCGCGCTCGACCTGAGCGTGGAGTCGGGTCGGGAGGCCCTGCGCAGGCTCGTCAAGGTCAGCGACATCGTGATCGAGAACTACACGCCACGGGTCATGCGGTCCTGGGACATGGGGTATGACCGCCTCAAGGAGCTCAACCCCGAGATCATCATGGTGTCCAACACCGGGTTCGGCCACACGGGTCCCTGGGCGAGCTATCGCGTGCAAGGGACCTCGCTCGAGCCGATGACCGGGATCTCCCACTATTCGGGTTACGCAGGCGATCGCCCGTGGAAGATCGGGCAGTCCTATCCCGACTTCGTCGCCGCGTGGCACGCACTTTTCACGCTGCTGGGCGCTCTCCGGCATCGTGAGCTGACGGGCAGGGGTCAGTGGCTCGACTTGGGCATGTACCAGGCGTGCGTGGGCATGTTTGGCGAGGCGATGCTCGATTTTGCCGCGAATGGTCGCTCGGGCGGCCGGCTCGGCAACCGTAGCGCCGCGGGGGAGATCCAGGGCTGCTACGAGACTGTGGCCGCGGACCGCTGGATCTGTCTCACTGTGGACGACGACGCGCAATGGGCAGCGCTTTGTGCTCTCACCGGGTCGTATTGGGATGATGACGCGCCGAACGACCTCGCCGGTGCCTATGCGCGACACGATGAGGTCGACGAGGTGCTTGGGCGCTGGGTGGCCGGGCGGCCCGGTGCCGAGACTGTCGAGCTGTTGCGCGGCGCGGGCATTGCCGCTGGACCAGTCAATGACGCTCGCGATCTGCTGCTTGACCCTCACGTTGTCGAGCGGGGGTTCTACGAAGTCGTTGACCACCCGGCTGGGGTGGGCAGGCGCCCGATCATCGGCCGCCCCTGGCGAAACTCGTCGATCGCAGTGCATGCCCGCGGCCCGGCGCCAAGGCTTGGCCAGGACAACGCCTATGTCCTGACAGAGATCCTCGGCTATTCGGAGGCCGAGCTTGCGAGCCTGGTCGAGGCTGGTGTCACAGGAGAGCTGGCGCCCGTCGAGGCCAGACCCGCGGCCGTGTCCATGGACGAGCGCGTCGCGATGGGTCGCTTGAAGGCATACGACCCCGAGTACCGCACACGTTTGAGCGAGTTCTACGGCCTGGGCGAGGGGCGCGGGGCGAACGCGACACGTCGTGACGAAGGAGATCACCGATGACGGACTGGCCGCGGATCGATTACGTCGAAGAGGGCATGCGTGAGGGCATGCAGATCGAGAGCGCCGTGATCTCGGTCAGCGACAAGATTCGGTTGCTCGATGCTCTGTCCGACACCGGACTTACCAAGATCGTCGTGGGTTCGTTCGTGAGCCCGAAGTGGACGCCCCAGATGGCGCGGATCGACGAAATCCTCGCCGGCATGACGCCGCGGCCCGGCGTCACCTACACCGCGGTCGCGCTCAATGAGCGGGGCCGTGAGCGAGCTCGGGCTTATGCGCACATCCTGACCCTTGAACGGCCGGTCCCCAGGTTGCTGTGCCACCTCTGTGACGTGTTCGTGCGCCGTAATGCGAACACCAGCCAGAGCCAGGAGATCAGCCGCTGGCCCGCACTCGTGGCGCAAGCCGTGGAACGGGGAGTGACCGAAGCTGGCATCGCGGTAAACGCCGCCTGGGGTTCGAACTTTGTCGGCGAGTTCACCGAGGAGCAACGGATGGAGCTCCTTACCAGGCAGCATGACTTGTGGACGGCGGCCGGGGTCAAGGTCGTCTCGGCCTGGCTGGGTGACCCCATGAGCTGGAACATGCCCCACCTGGTGGAGAGCCAGCTCACCACGATCAAGCAAACCTGGCCGTCGATCAAGACGATCGGCCTGCATCTGCACAACGCCAGGGGCATGGCACCGGTGTCCATGTACGCGGCCATGCGTGCCCTGGACAGCAGCTACACGTTGCGACTGGATGGCACGATCGGGGGGATGGGGGGGTGTCCGTACTGCGGCAACGGTCGCGTCACGGGCATGGCACCGACCGAGGACATGGTCCACATGTGGCAGCAGATGGGGA
>DATCXA010000379.1:0-6984 GCA_036566085.1 Propionibacteriaceae bacterium | reverse complement strand
GGGCTCGGCCTGCACAGCCATCTGCACTGCGGCTACCGCCGCGCCGTTTCCCGGAACCAGCCCACGATCGGTCGGGCGTGTCGGATCGATGTTCGTGGCGACCCAGTGCGCGCCGCGCTGGATCGCAACTGCCGCCTCGTTGAGCTCCTGCCATTTCAGGTCAACGCCATAGCCCTGAATCACTGCCACTGGATGATCATCGGCAGAATGCACCGGAACAAGGCCTACTTCGCTCAGTGCCACCGTCACTCCCTCGCCGCCGACAGCGAGGATTCTTGCGCCGGCGCCAAAGGTGTTGATCAACAGATGCGCGGCAGCCTGAGCCGATGTGACCACGTCCGCAGCCGTGGCCCGGATGCCAAGCTCTACCAGATGATCAGCTACAGCAACGGGCGGCCGGGCCGCGTTGTTGGTGACGAAGCCGATCTTGGTACCGCGACCACGCAGTTCCGCAATGCCTTCGGCGGCACCCGGTACCGCTACTGGACCCAGATAAATGACTCCATCAAGATCGAACAGCACCGCGTCGTAGGAATCGATGACGGCCGCGGATGCACTCACCGCTGACTCCCCTGCGGCGGTTCCTCCAACGCCCCTGTTTCATCCTCCTCGTCATAGTCGATCAAGAGCCCGTCGAGCTCGTCGACTCGTAGCTGCGCGTCGGTCTCTTGATCTTGATCAAGCTCTGCTGCGGCGGCAAACAACTCTCGGGCTTCGGCATCCTGGCCCGCATGAAGCAGTGCATCCGCGTAGGCATAACGCAACCGAGCCACGGCCAGTGGAGCCACACGTCCGGGTCGTACGGCGGCAACCGCACGCTCAAGAAGCCGCCGTGCCTCCTCATCTTGACCAAGATCGCTCCGCGCGCCAGCCTCGACGATGATCATCTCGATGCGTAGCGCCGGATCCAATCCAACCCGGTCGGCCTCCCGCGCCAGCTTCAGTGCGTTGTGCGGTCGGCCCAGAGCGCGCTCGCAATCAGCCATCACCGGCAGGTAGTCCTGCGACCCGGTCATCCGTCGTAAGGCGCGGAACTCACTCAGTGCCACCTCATATCGACCAGCGGCGTAGGCGGTCTCAGCTGCGGCCTCACGAACGATCGGCAACCGCGCAGCCCGCCGCCGCGCAGCTTCGGCATGGGCGTACGCCAGCTCAGGATCTTCATCCACCAGCCTGCCCGCTACCACCAGATGTGCGGCGACGATTTCGGCAAGCTCCTTGGGCAAGCCCCGCAGCTCCGCACGAACTGACGCGTGCAAAGAACGGGAGTCAACGCCCTCCGGAACAGGCGGCTCATTCTCGCGAGGTGCGAGGCCGGGTCTGTCACCAGCGGGCGGGCGTTTGCCTCGACTAGCAGGCTCCCGCGGCGGCCGATCACCGCGCTGGGATGGCGGCTTACGCTCCGAACGGCGTCCTGCCGACTCACGCCCCGCCGACGCCTTGTGTCGCGACCGATCGGGCCGCCCTTGCTCTGCCACCCGCCCCATTATTGCGGGCTCGCGCCCCGGTCGGGCTGCACAGATCCTGTCTTCCTTCCGCGCTCGCACGACGATCGATGCGCGGAGTCGCTCGCCTTGTGCGGGTCGTGCTCACTTTGTCGTTCAGACAGGATCCGTCGCCCTCTCTACCCGACGCTCCGCATATGGGGCGCTACTCCGCAATAACCACTTCAGGCCCGGCGGCGGCTAATTCGCTCACAATCTCCGGATTCGCGGCGGCATCGGTGATCACCAAATCCACTTCATTGATGGCAGCAAAAGAGCAGAAGGAGTTTCGGCCGATTCTGCCGGAGATCACCGGTACGATCCGCCGCCTGGCAGCCAGCAGCATCGCACGCTTAGTCGCCGCTTCTTCCGGATTTGTCGTCGTCAAGCCATGTGTCGGCGTCATGCCATTGACGCCGATAATCGCAAGATCAACAGTCAAGGTGCTGAGTCGCCGGCTGGTCCAGGCATCGACCGCTGCGGAGGTTAAGCCCCTGATCGTTCCCGGCAGCGTGAAAATGCGAAGATCCTCGTAGTCGACCAGATACCGAGCGGCAGGAAGGTTGTTCGTCACCACTGCGAGGGCGCGATCCTTTGGCATCGCGTGGGCGCAGAACAAGGTCAGAGAACCGGAATCAAGCACGACGACACCATCCTGGGGCAACTCCTCAGCGACCCGGCGGGCGATTGTCAGCTTGTCGTCGAGCTGCTCCGCATGCCGCGCCGCGAGCGCCTGCTCGAACGGTGTGGAATCCAGCAGCTCGGCACCGCCCCGGACCCGGCGTAACACGCCACGTCGCTCTAGTACGTCAAGATCACGGCGCACCGTCTCGGTGGTGACCTTGAGCTGCTCGCTGATTTGGGTGACGCTGGCGCGTCGACCCTCAAGTTGGATCAACAGGTCGGTGATCGCCCGCTGCCGCTCGGGCGGATACATCGTCATAGCTGCCTTCCTGGCCCCATCTTCACATGGATGACCGAACGTGGCCTCACGACATACTCCAGTTGCAAACGGGCAACGCACCGGAGCCGGAGCGCAGAACCGGACACTAGATCTCCCAATCCGGCTGCGCTAGCCTCCGGCTAGGAAGCGATTCAAAGATGTTTTACAGGCATTCGGTCAAGGCAGATGAGGTGCATCGGTGACATCCGCACACTGCTGGATCTGGACGCGATAGTGCGAGCGATCATCTTCGCACGGCCCGGTGAGTTCTCCCTGACTGAGCTTCGTGATCCCGTCCCCGGTCCGCGAGATTGTGTAGTCCAGGTCGAGGCGGTCGGTATCTGTGGAACCGATCTCCACGTACTCGATGGTGAATTCGCACCCACGGTCTATCCGATAGTGCCTGGCCACGAGGCATCTGGGACTGTTGTCAGCGTTGGTGATGAGGTCACCAAGGTTGCGCCCGGAGACCCGGTGGCCATCGACCCTTCTTTCTACTGCGGCGAATGCTCCTTCTGTATGGCCGGACACGGCAATCTCTGTGAGAACTGGGACGGCGCCGGGGTCGGGCGCACCGACGGCTCCACAGCCGAACTAGTGCTGTCTCCGGCCAAAAACCTGCATCGCCTGCCGGGTTCTGTTGATCTTGCCTTGGCGGCGCTGATTGAGCCGCTGTCCTGTGCGATTCATGCCTACGATCTATTGCCCCGCTGGATTGGAGCGCATTATCTGATCTACGGTGCGGGCACCATGGGTTTGATCATGGCTCAGCTCGCGCCCCGCGCTGGCGCAGCCTCGGTCAGCGTCGTGGACCCGAATCCGAAGCGACGGCAGGCGGCTCGCGATGTGGGGATCGAACTCGTCGGCAGTAATGCTGAGGAAGTCGCCCGATCAGGCGGCTGGGATACGGTCATCGATTGCACGGGCGCCGTCCAGGCGATCGAAGACGGCCTCCAGCGGGTACGTCGCGGTGGCACCTTCCAGCAATTCGGCGTCGCCGCGAACGAGGCACAGGCCGCGTTCTCTCCGTTCCGCATCTACAACGATGAGGTGACGGTGGTCGGCTCGATGGCGGTGCTGCATTCCTACGCCCGAGCAGTAGAGATGTTCGCCGCCGGCGCCCTCAATGCCAAACCCATGATCAGCCATGCGTTCGCCCTTGCTGATTACGGGGAGGCGATTGAAACCTTCCGGGCAGGCACCGGGCGGAAGCTGCAGATCAGACCACAGGCGACAGAATCAATAACACTGTTGTAGCCGGCGACCATCAGCGCCGTACGAGCGAGAGGACACAATGACCGTCCAGAACGCGCAGGCCGTGGCTCGTTACCAGGCGATCACCGACTTGCTCACCGCTGACGGACGCGTAGATGTTGTCGACATCGCCAATCGACTCGGTGTTGCCCAGGAGACCATCCGTCGTGACCTTCGAGCGATGGAAAACGCTGGGAAGCTGCAACGCGTCCATGGTGGCGCTGTGCGGATCGCCGTCGGCCCACTAGCACTGCTGAACAGTCACCAGCCGACCGCACAGGATGATCTCGTCCTCGCGGGTCGGGTATGGGAACAGCTCCCGCGCCAGGGCACCATTCTGCTAGGCACGGGCAGCTTGACACTCGCTCTGGCACACGCCATAGTCGGCTCCCTGCCTAACAGGCACGGATTGACCGTTGCGACCAACTCCCTCGACGCCGCTATCGTGCTCTCCCGAGCGAACCGGCTTGAGGTGTACAACATCGGCGGGACCGTTTCGGCGGCCTCCCGGGCTCAGGAGGGCGACTGGGCTGTACACGAGATTGAACGGCTGCATGTCGACGTCAGCGTGGTTAATCCGGCCGGAGTTAGCGTCGAACGCGGCCTGACCGAAGCCACCCCGGCGACCGCCGCCGTGTCGCAGGTCGTCGTTGCCGCCGGTGACCAGGTGATCGCGCTCGCCGGTCCCGGCAGCTTCGGGGTCTCAGCCTTCATTCAGTTCGCACCAGTTGATCAGATCGATGCCATTGCCGTCGCTGGCTCACCCAGCCAGGCTATTTTGCAGCAATTCCTAGAACGCGGCATCACCATCACCGTTGGAGGCACCTCATGACACTCGTGGCCGGAGTCGACTCCTCAACCCAGTCAGTCAAGATCGTCGTTTGTGATCTTGAGACTGGAGCGGTCGTACGCAGCGGGCGAGCCCCACACCCAGACGGCACGGAGGTGCCAGCCTCCGCCTGGCTGGAGGCCTATCAAGAGGCGACTAGTGATCCGGCGCTCCTGGATGGGGTCGCTGCGTTGGCTGTCGGCGGCCAGCAGCACGGCATGGTCACCCTCGACGAGAACGGTGAGCTGGTGCGCGACGCCCTGTTGTGGAACGACAATAGGTCTGCCCCCGACGCCAAGGATTTGATCGCCGAGCTCGGCGGCCCAACGGTGTGGGCTGACGCGGTCGGGTCGGTTCCGGTGGCATCTATGACCGTCGCCAAGGTCAGGTGGATGGCTCGGGCAGAGCCTGAGAATGCGGCGCGAACGGCCGCAGTCGTCCTCCCGCATGACTGGTTGAGCTGGCAGATCGGTCGTCGAAGCTTTGCACCGACGACCGACCGTGGAGATGCATCGGGCACCTGCTACTTCGACGCGACCAGCAACCTCTATCGAAATGATCTTGTGAAAATCGCCATAGGACATGATCTTGATTTACCGCGTGTCGCTGCTCCCAGCGAGGTCATCGGATATACGCCGGACGGTATTGCCATCGCTCCAGGAACCGGCGACAACATGGCGGGAGGTTTGGGCCTAGGCGTCACGACCGGCGACGCCATTGTTTCTCTAGGCACCAGCGGAACGGCCTTCACCAAGAGCAACCAACAAACACACGAGCCGACTGGAACCGTGGCCGGCTTTGCCGACGCAACCGGCGAGTTCCTTCCACTCGTCTGCACCCTCAACGGCGCTCGCAATCTCGTTGCGACTGCGCAGGTCCTCGGCGTTACCCTGACCGAGCTGAGCGATCTCGCTAGGAGCGCCGAGCCCGGCAGTCAAGGCGTCACTTTCGTGCCGTACCTGGAGGGTGAGCGGACGCCCCCCTTGCCAGATGCACGTGGTCAGCTCGTCGGTCTCACCCTGGCCAATATGACTCCGGCCAATATCGCGCGTGCCACCATCGAGGGTGTGCTGTGGAGCCTCGCCTACGGTGTCGAAGTACTGCGAGAACAGATCGGCGAAATTTCCTCGATCACTCTGACCGGCGGGGCATCTCAATCCGAGGCGGTACGCCAGATCGCTACGGCGGTGTTCGGCTTGCCCGTTGTGATCACCGACACCTTTGAAAGCGTGGCAGTCGGCGCCGCACGGCAAGCGGCCTGGGCGTTGACGGGCACGCTCCCCGACTGGCAGGTGCCCATCCTTAGTCAGCAAGAACCCACAGCGGATGACCAGCGCGCTGCCGTGGAGATCATGGACCGCTATCGTTCGGTGCTTAGCGCGAATTTCGGCGTTTAACAATGTGGGCCATCCGCGGGCGGCTTGTGCCCCTGGCCTCCGATCCGACGGTGGCCCCGAACGAGACCGCGGTCTTCACCGGCAAGGTCTGGATGAGCGACGACGGAATCATTGTCGCGGTGACAAGAGGCTCCCAGCCCGGCCCAGCCGGTTCCGAGGCTGCGGCGATCATTGACGTTGGCAGCTCGCTCGTATTCCCCGGACTGATCGACCTTCACAACCACCTCGCGTACAACACACTGCCGCTATGGACCGAGCCAGGACAGCAGACGCCGTTTCTGCATCACAACTCCTGGACCCGAGCCAAGACCTATGCGGCCAGCACCACGTGGCCGGCATACGCGCTGATCACCGCATGCCCTGAAGAACTGTTGGCGTACGTGGAGGCCAAGGCCATCGTCGGTGGTACTACGTCGATCCAGGGATCTCCGCCAAAGAATCGGCCGCGAGATGGCTGGCTGGTCCGCAACATTGAGGATGAGACCTTTGGCTCGCACGATGCCAATCTGATCTATGCCTCTGTCTTGACCGCGACGCCAGCCGCACTGGCCGAGCGCGCCAACAAGATGAGAGCCGGTTCAGCCTTCATCTATCACTGCTCTGAGGGCCAGCGCGGCAGTCTCGTGGCGCGGGAGTTCAGCGATGCAGAGGCCGCAGGGTGCTTGCAGCCGCGGTTCATAGCGGTACATGCCAATGCCGTTCACCCGGCTGTCTACTCACATTGGAAATCCCCCGGCGCCATCGCGTGGTCGCCGTTCTCCAATTTGTGGCTATACGGTCAGACCACCGATGTCCCGGCAGCGCGAGCCCAGGGAATCAGCGTGTGTCTCGGCTCAGATTGGGCGCCGTCCGGCACTAAGCAGGTACTTGGTGAGCTGAAATCTGCACGGCTCACCGCCGACCACTTGGGCTGGTCTCTGAGTGACCAAGACCTTGTGATGATGGCGACCTGCTTGCCGGGCGACATCCTGGCCCGCGCTTGGGCACGACAGATCGGCCGGCTGCAGCCCGGCGCGCAGGCCGACATTGTGGTGATCAACGCCAACCGCGGAGTGAGCGCATTTCCCACTATCGTGC
>DATCXA010000369.1:0-4793 GCA_036566085.1 Propionibacteriaceae bacterium | reverse complement strand
CACATCCGGCTTCTCACCCGCCGTCGTGACCGCGATGACCTCCGCACCCGTCTCGTCCAACACAACCACCTGAGTCGACCACATCAAACGGCCCGTCTTCTTATCCGACCGCTGCGTACCGTTCTGATCCAACTTCGGCTCTGGATCCTTCGACACCGTCACCTGCTTACCCGTGGTGTCCACATACAACTTCATTACGGCTTCCTTCCTGAGGTCAGCCTGCCCAGTCTGGGCATTTGCTTGTTGATGCAAGTCAATGCCAGCGGCGCTGAGACCGTGATGAACGCGGGCTGCACGTCGACTGCATGTCGCCTGCGATGCGGCGGCATCGATATCCTTCAACCCTGTTCATTCAAATTCCCGGAGGTGCCGGATGGTCGACGTGGTGGACATCTGGACCGGACGAACTGCTAATGCCTTGCGCCAAGCGCTCAGGATGACCCACGAGGGATTTGCCGCGAAGCTCGGAACCTCGGTTCGCGGTGTCGCGAAGTGGAGCGCTGAGCCGGACGTTGTGCCAGTGACGGAGCTGCAGCGCGCCCTAGACACCATGTTGAGCCAGTCGACGGAGGACACGAAGTCACGCTTCCGGATGCTTCACGCGTCGGGATCTCCAATTGCGACACCCGGTGTGAGTACCTCCGCTTCGCCGGAAGATTTGGCGACCGACCTCAAGCTCGACCGTGATCCGGCGACTGCTGACCTTCTCGATTGGCTGGACATGCGCGCGGGTTGGAGTGCCGGGACGACAAGGTTACGCGTCCGAGCGACCCTGAATTACAGGGACGAGCAGCGATCGCGTGCGATAGCCCGGGCTCGTGCCGAGGTGCCACGCAGTGAGATTGCCGCGACCTTGGCGTGCTTCTACGACGTGCAGGGGTCCGACATGATCACATTTTCTGCGAACGTGGACGGTGAGGGACAAGCCGACACCAGCATTGTCACGCGGCCCGAATGGCTGGACTTGCGCCTGGTCCTGGGCGTCGGCGACGACCAGCTTCAGCTGCGTTCAGCTTCACCTGCCTCCCGGCTTCCGATTGATGAGTTGGTCGCTGACGCCGCGGTCGAGCGCATCGCATACATGGTCGCCATTGGCACCCGCTTCGCCAATCGCCCGCTCTACCAACTGCGTCAACTGGAGGTTGATAACCGTCGATTGTCGGGCGAGGTGGCTTTAACAGACTTCACCACCTATGCCCTCACCATGGATTTACTCGAACACGAGACCTTGGATGCCATTGTCACCGCCGGCAACTCGACGACCCTGCCGCTGAGGTCGCGTTTGCTTCCATCCCTCGACGTCCTCAAAGACATCGGCAGTCGATTGTGTGTCGGCGGTCCCCTCGCCTTATTCGCCGCAGCGCGACCGGGAACCCGTATTCGCGGTGGAGAACCTGATTACATGCTCCTGGTCCAGCAGCGTTCGAACCACGTGATCAATGCCGCGGGCCGACTCGCGGTGATCCCGAAATCGTTCCACGAACCGTTAATTGACTTCAGTGACGATGCGCAGCTTTCGGCGACACTGGAGCGAGAGCTGGAAGCGGAGCTGTTTGGCCGCGAAGACGTCGATGCGACGATCGGTATGCACCGACACGCGGAGCCATTCCACCTGACGCGGCTATCCGAGCCGATGCGCTGGTTGATCGATCACACCGACCCCGGCCAGTGGCGTATGGAGTGCACCGGGTTCGGCTTCAACCTGGTCAGCGGCAACTTCGAATTCGCGAGTCTCATCGTGATCGACGATGAAGAATGGTGGAACCGGTACGGTGGGCAGGTCGAGGCCAACTGGGAGACTCAGGGCTTGCGACGGTACTCGAGCCGGGACCGCTCAAGCTTGGCCAACCTCGTGCATGATGAGGCCTGGAGCAACGAAGGACTATTTGCGTTCGCGCAAGGTCTCAACCGCCTCGGCGAGACTGGGGGCGACCGGGTCAAGCTGCCAGCGATAACCGCGGAGGCGTAAGTGGCAGACAATTGGTACACAGGCAATGCGGCCATCGACGGCGACCCGTACCGCGGCTGGCTGCTCGGTCACTTCATTGACCCCGACGACGGTATGCGCAAGACGGACGCGCTGGAAATCAAGTGGGGCGTTCATCCCGCCGGGCAGCAGCGGGCGGACTGGAACACCGACGAACCCCGGACCACCCTACTGCTCATGATCCGCGGAAAGTTCAGGCTCGACCTATCCGTAGGAACTATCTTGCTCGAACGAGAGAGCGACTACGTCCTCTGGGGACCAGGGATCGGCCACTCCTGGCAGGCAGAAGAAGACTCCGTCGTGCTAACGATCCGATGGCCGTCACTCCCTTAGGAGGTAGAACTGTGTCGCCAATCGACATTCGGCGAATGGCTGCGCAAGTCGTGGGTGGCGCTTTGGATCGAGGAGTTCGGCCTGGTCCGCTACTCCGCTTTTGGGGACTGGCAAAGCGGGAGCGAACCGGGCGACTCTCGCTGAGGTCGCTGATCGGGCTGGCACGGCGGGAATTCGGCGATGTGAACCGGAGCAGGTTGGTGGCGATCGGTCACGAAGATCGCCACGACACCTCCCAACCCAGTTGTGGCCACAATGCCGGCAACCCAGGATTGTCCGATCGCGGCGAGCGTCACGATTGTTGCGAGCATAAGCACGAGCGCGCCGAACCCAAACAGTTGCCCTCGCTTCACCAGCACCAACCGATCGCGAGCCTCCGTGTCCGGCATCGTGCTAGGAATGTCAAACGGCACACCTCGTGGATCCTCAGCCACCGAGCGGCGACGGACACGGTGGCGCCCGCCCGGACCGTTGCCCGAGCGCCGTCCGACCGGACCTGCTGGAAGGTTCTCCACACCCTCGTATACTGCCCAGATGGGACATTGGTCCGAGAGCCTCGTCGACGAACTCGCTCAGGAGGTTGGCGGGAGCCCTGACCGCCGCATGCTGACGCAGATGGCGGAAGCGGTCGCCCACGAGTTAGAGGTGCTGTCTGGACGCAGCTATCACCCCCTGCGCCGAACAACGTCGGTCTTTGAGCCCAACGGCTTGCCCTTCGTGGACGTCCCGGACCTGCGGGTCGGCTCGATCGGACCTTCGGCGGGAGTATGGGAGATCCCCGACCCGGTTAACCGCCAGATGGCGACTGCCCTGCAGGTCGTACCGTTGCCTAGCCCGGTCCCTAAGGCCGCCTCCGTCGCTGACGCCCTATGGTTTGCTGGCCAATTCGTGGCCGAGGCATCGCAAATGGGCGGCCTGTCGAGAGATTACGTCCTTGCCTGGCTCGGCGCAGTGGACCACGAGCAGAGAATGGAACTGATACGCAGGGTCATGAACCCAGCGGTTCGACTTAGCGTCCCGATTCTCGGGGTCTCCATCCTCGGGTGGTGGATTCAGATCTCCCGCCGCCTCATGTGGGTAACGAACGCGACCGAGGACGAGGGACGGCTCATCGAACTCCTACTGGACGACACGACCGGCGGCGACGTCATACCACTGGCCGCCGTCGAACCCATCCTGATCGCAGCTCCGATGACACGACAGCCCGCAGACTGGGCATTCACCGCGCGCATCTGGACCGAGGGGGTCCAGCGCCCCATCCCGCGGCAGTGGAGCAAGATCGCGCAGGCAATCCACGGCAGCGGTCTACCTACCATCACCCTCGATCCGATCTCGACCCCTACGAGATCGCGTTTCAACTTGTATTGAAGGGTTACTGGCACGGCTACATCGGGAGCGACGAGCCAGCACTTGCGAACGCCATCGCGATGGCGTACCCGCGGCAGGTCGAGCGCATTCAGCGGGCGACCGGTGCCCCGAACAACGTGTCAGCAGCCGCGACGCTGCTCGAGCAACTGATCCGCCCTGGATTCGACCCATCTCAAGGCGCGGAGAAGACCCGTCGGTACGTCCGTCGCAAGGCGAGCATCGCGGTAATGCAGCACAGGAAACGCGAGGCACCGGACCGCTACCCCTGGACGCAAATCGGTATCAGCGAGCGCCGCTACTACAAGCTTCTGCCGCGTTTTGCGCAGAAGGTCAACGGCCGCTACGACCTTGACCACCACGACGTAGTCGCGCGCATGAAGGCTCACCTGGACGGTACCGATAAGGTGCGGAGCATTCGAACAGCCGCCCTTAATGTCCTACAGTCACACGGCTTCGGCGAGGAAGCCGCACGCAAGTGGCTACAGCGGCACCGACCAGAGGAGGCCGTCGATGCATGGCCACGTGGTCAGCGACCGTAAGCCAGCTATGGACCAAAGCGAGATTCACCGGCTCGTAACGCACAAGGCCGGCAGTACGCTCACGGCGACTGCGATCCGGCACCACGCCCGCTGCTCCAACCACAGCACTAAGTCAAAGCTGCTGCTTCAAGCCCCGACCCGTTGGTTGGAGCCGGTCATTGTCGGATCTCGGTATCGGATCTCGGTGTCGGGTCTCAGTGTCGGGTCTCATGTCGAGTCCCATGTCGAGTCCCAGTGTCGGGTCTCACGACCTGGATGACACATCTTTCTCAGGACCCGCGTGACACGCCTAGGTTGAGCCGACCTGAGCTGGTGACGGCATGTAGTCCCACGCGGGCGACGCAGAGGGGACCGAGGGTGCGCGGCGTCTTGTCCAGAGCAATAGGATGGCGACATGCAGCCACCCCGCCTGACCCACGTACGAGTCAACGTGCGAGACCTTGTCGCGGGGATCGACTGGTACGAACGGCTATTCGGGGTGCCGGCCGAGGGTTACTGGCCGCCCGAGGCCCCGACATACGCTCACTTCACCGTCGGGCCGGCACAGTTCGCCCTCGGGCGGTACG
>DATCXA010000338.1:0-12570 GCA_036566085.1 Propionibacteriaceae bacterium | reverse complement strand
TCCTAATCGGGGCGGCCTTGGTGGTGCTGGCCGCCATATATCTGCGACGACGCTCTCCGGCGAGCGGCACAGGCCTGCCGCGCTGGCTCGCTGCAGTCGATTCGTTCGGTCCCGTGGTCTGTTTTGCGATCGCGGTGGTACTGAGCCTTAGACCCAAGGGCCTGCTTCTGGGGATTGCGGGAGGGCTTGCCTTGAGCGCAGCCTCCCTCAATGCAGACGACGCGGCCCTACTGATCATCATCTATACCGCCATCGCCTCCTCGACCGTGGTGGTACCGATCATTGCGTCTCTCATTGCGCCGCAGAGGATGGAGCCAAAGCTCATCTCGGCGCGTGATTGGCTCATCGTCAATGGACGAATAGTGACCTCGGTCATGATGTTCATGATCGGCGTCGTGATCCTTGGATATGGCCTCACACAGCTGTAAGCGCCGCTAACTTGCGAAGAGCTCCACGAATCCCTTGAGGATGTTGGGAACTTCAGTGACCCCACTAGCCCGAGCCGCCGCCATGACGGCGTCGGCCTCCTCGGGCGCGAAGTAGCCGGCGTACTTGTAAACCTCGACACGCGTCGCCAACCCGTTCAGGTCCAGCTCGGGATGGAACTGGGTGGCATAGGCCCGAGTTCCGACACGAAACGCCTGCACGGGACATGACTCTGAATAGGCCAGGGTTACGGCGTGTGCCGGCAACTTGCTGATCGCCTCCTTGTGCCCCACGTACGCACCGAACTGGGATCCGGCGCGACTAAAGAGTTGATCTTCTTCACCGGCCTCGGTCAGCTTGATCTGGATACCACTGATCGGCTCGCGAAAAGTGTGGTCGACCACGGCGCCCTGGTGCCGGCCGAGCGTCCCGATTCCATAGCAGGCGCCGAGGAAGGGGAAGTCTCGCTCCACCACCTGATCAAGCAACGCAGATAGCTCGGCCTCAACTCGGCGCTGTGTCGCGGACTTGATGTCCTCCGGATCGCTGGCCTGGAACGGCCCTCCTCCCAGGATGACTCCCGACCACCGGTCAAGATCAACACCGCCGAGCTCACCCTGCTCCATCCTGATTCGTCGCAGCTGTGCTTCATCGAGACCGGAGAAGCGGAGCATCGCTGCGTACTCGTCGTCGGCTGCAACATCCTCGGCCCGGATGGCAAGCAGCAGGAAGGGCTTCACGTCCGCACCTTACGTGATTAAATGAGACTTTGAGCTGCGAGCGTCGGCATTGCGCGAGCAGCTCCCTAAATTTGAGCTGCGAGCGTCGGCATTGCGCGAGCAGCTCCATAAACTTCCGCCATGTTTGAGGTACGACCTCTCACGGACCAGACATGGGCCGACCTCGAGGAGCTTTTCGGCTTGCCAGGTGGGTCGATTGTGCGCGGCTGCTGGTGCCTCTATTACCGGAAGGTCGGCCAAGTCGGCATCGGTAAAGCGCAGGCTCCGAGCAACAAAACGGAGTTCTACGGGCTCGTCCGTTCCGGCGTCGTACCGGGTCTCGTTGGATACGCCGACGGCTCGCCCGTCGGATGGATCAGCCTCGGGCCGCGTGAGGACTACCGCAGGCTGCAGCGTTCGCGCGTCATGAAGCCTGTTGACGACACTCCGGTTTGGTCCATCGTGTGCACGTATGTCGCGAAGACGTATCGCGGTAAGGGTTACCAACACAAACTACTGGCCGGAGCCATCGACTATGCCCGTGATCAGGGCGCACGGATGCTCGAGGCGTATCCAGTTGACAAGCCGGAGCGCAGCCACGACGACTTCATGTTCTTTGGCTCGCGAAGCCTGTACGAGCGGGCAGGTTTTCACGAGGTCGTACGCCGCTCACCGACACGGCTTGTCATGCGGCGAGGGCTGCGTCCTCGCCGCACGTCGTGACCGCCCTTGTTAGCTACCGAGAATCTTGGCCTTCTGTGCGGCGAACTCCTCTTCGGTCAACACCCCGGCTGTCTTAAGCTCTCCAAGTTTCTGAAGCTGGGTGATCGTGTCGTCCTGGGCCGGAGCTGCAGCCTGCTGCGGAGGCGGCGCGTAGGCCTGCTGCGGTGGATACCCCTGCTGCTGGTCGTACTGCTGCTGCCTGTAGGCCTCCGCATCCGCTGCATCCTGGGCTTGCTGGTCCTTGTCTGCCCACCGGTTGGCCTGCCGCCGTGATACGCGGTTGGACACTGCGGTTGCCGTTCCGGCAACGACTGCAGTTCGAGCTATTCCTCCAATGAGTCCCATCGGGTGTCCTCTCTCTACTTCTTCCACGTCTTTCGTTATGTCGCCTGAGCCTGCGCTTCTTCCGCCTCGAGCGCGTCGAGCATCGCCTCTACCTCGTCTGCCGGAATGCGGCCGCCTGCGATGAACTCTGCACCAGCCCGCCTCATGGCTGTGACGAAAGGACGCGCCCAGGTGTTCTCATAGACGAGCAGCGCCACAACCTTCCCCGGTTCGATGAGATCGGCGGCCTGCCGCAGGTCGTCGTCATCTAATAGTCCGGATTCGATGCCCTCGAAAACTGCAAGGTCGAGGAAACCATCGTGGTCCAGATCAGTGATGGCGACTGCGGTGAAGGTACCGTCGTCTTCCCGCCTCACGGCCCTCATATCCAAGACCGTAACGATGCCTTGATCGACCAGATCGACGATCGCCGCGAGACCTTCTCCCTTCATTTTCGCGGCCGGCAACTCAATCGCCAGATAATCGATAGGGCCAGCGGCCATCTCGACTGTGCTCTCCTGCTCGAACATGCTGCCTTGTTCGGTCATGCTGTCGGCCATGCCGCCCTGGTCGGCCATGCTGCCTTCTGTCATGCTCCACCTCCCGCGCCAATCGGCGTACTGATCTGCAGTGTCTTTTGGATGTTCTTCGCCAACTTGACCTCGATGCTCTCACCAACGGGATGGAGTGGAATCACCCTCTACGGGTGATCAGTGAAGATCTCCCCCAAGCGGCCATCAAATGTGAAATCGCAAAGCGCACGACCCGCCTGTTGAGAGAGCCGTCGCTCCCTATGATCGCGGTGCAGATGCTCTAGAGTGATTCGCGGCTGGCGCAGTGCAGCGCTTCCATGGACTCAGCGGAGGGCTTGCGCAATGAATAGTTTTTGGGATTTTTTCTGGCTTCTGGTCTGGACGTTTTTCTTCGTGTTCTACCTGATGGTGCTGTTCCACATCATTGCTGATCTGTTCCGAGACAGGGATCTGAGCGGGTGGTGGAAGGCGGTCTGGATCATCTTCTTGATCATCTTTCCCTTCCTCACGGCTCTCATTTACTTGATCGCGCGTGGCCGCGGAATGGCCGAGCGGCAGGCGGGAGAGATGAGACGAGCGCAGGTCGAAACCGACCAGTACATCCAGACTGTTGCCGGTCGTAGCAACCCCGCTGAACAAATCGCATCTGCTAAGAACCTGTTAGACAGCGGCGCGATTACCCAGGAAGAGTTTGAGAAGCTGAAGGCCAAGGCACTCGCCTCCTGACGTCTGACCCTTAATAATCCCGACGGCCGTCATCTGGCGGCCGTCGACGTTTGGCGGTCGAGAAGTGACCTTCCTCATTCGGATGAAGGCCGGTAGGCGAGGGAACGAAATAGCCCGCCATAGTCAAGCACCAAGCCGTCGCGGTCGACGAGAAGCTCCGCCTGAAAGTCGCCGGTTGAAAACTTCCAGCGATCTGCGGCCAGGCGCTCGTAGCGTTGCTCGGAAGGGATCACCTCAAGGCCTGGGAACTGCACCCATGCCATACGCAGGTCTGCGGCTTGGCCGATTTCGAGTGCAAGGCGGCGAATGGGAAGAGTGTTGGTCGACGGAGTGACGGTGAGGTCGACGTCGAGAGACCCGGCAACGTCAGTCAACTCGGGGTCACCGTCCCAGTTCCAGCGACCAGCCCCGTCGGCAAGCAGGACCCGGCTGGTCGATCCGTTGTCCAGGTCCAACGCCACCCTTCGAGTTCGACCTTTCTCGTCGGTTGTGACAAGATAGCGGACCTCGAGCGGGTCACCGTGGGCGGCTGTGAGCACCGTACCGGCCAGGCGGAGCCCGCTAGGTGTGACGCCGAGCCGACAGCGGTCGAGGGCGCCATTTGTGATGTCCTGCCAGAGGATCGTGGACATGAGCGGTCAGCCTAACCGAGCCCGCCACAGTGATCAGGTACTCGATCTCTAGGCTTTGGGCTATGGAATATCGCAGTCTGGGACGTACCGGTATGCAAGTAAGTCCGCTCTGCTTGGGCGCCATGATGTTCGGCGCCTGGGGAGAGCCCGATCACGACGTTTCGATCAAGATCATTCACCGAGCGCTGGACGCTGGAATCAACTTCATCGACACCGCGGACGTCTACTCCCAAGGGGAGTCGGAGGAGATCGTCGGCAAGGCACTGGCTGGTGGACGACGTGACGATGTCATAGTCGCAACGAAGGTCCACTCGCAAATGGGAGCGGCGCCCGGTGAGCCCGGAGATCCGAACAAGCGCGGGAATTCTCGCCGCTGGATCGTCCGCGAGGTGGAGAACAGTCTGCGCAGGCTGCAGACCGATTGGATCGACCTGTACCAGCTCCATCGCCCCGATCCTGGCACTGATGTCGAAGAGAGTCTGGGGGCACTTACCGACCTGCAGCGGCAGGGCAAGATCCGTACTTTTGGCTCGTCGACCTTCCAGGCTCACGAGATCGTTGAGGCGCAATGGGTTGCCGAGCGTCGTGGCTTTGGCCGCTTTGTGACTGAGCAGCCGCCGTATTCGATCTTGGTACGCGGGATCGAGGCCGATGTATTGCCGGTGGCTGAGAAGTATGGAATGGGTGTCATCCCGTGGAGTCCGCTCGGCGGAGGTTGGCTGACCGGCCGCTATCGCAAGGGACAAGAGCTGCCGGAGTCGCGTCGGGCCCAGCGGCTGCCCGGTCGCTACGACATGAGCAAACCGGAAAACCAGGCGAAGCTTGATGCGGTCGAAGAGCTTGCGCTGCTGGCGGAGGATGCGGGCATTACGATGATCCACCTTGCTCTGGCCTTCACCCTCGCGCATCCCGCGGTGACGGCACCGATCATCGGTCCTCGCACGATGGAGCAACTCGAGTCGCAGCTAGGCGCTGTAGATGTGACGCTGAGCGACGACATTCTTGATCGCATCGACAAGATCGTTCCGCCCGGTGTCACGGTCAACCGTGACTCCGACTCTGGGTACATACCGCCAGCGTTGCGCGAGCCGTCCCTGCGCCGTCGTCGTACCGCCTAGTCTTCGCCGCGCGCTCGGTCATGCCGCTGCAGGGGGAGTTTGTTGCGGATGCGTTCGAAGCGTTGCCACACCGCGACCTGCTGGTCCGCTTCGAGGTGGTCAAGCCCGCTGGTTTCGACAGCGCTGATCAGCTCGGTGAGTGCTGCATCGAAGGTGTCGAGGGCCTCATCCACTACCGAGCGCTGGTGGCGTTCGGCTGTTGTGGAGTCCCCGAGTTCCATGCTCCCACTATATTCGAAGATGTGTTCGATGACAAGCTGTTTTCCCAACGAAATAAGGAAAAACCGGACCTGCAACCTGCACCGAACCGCCCAACTCACCCCCCGCCAAGACCCTCCCCCACAATTCCCCCTCCCTGCTCCCGGCACTGCTGTGAAAGGCGTTGCCCGGAGCTGGGGTCAAGGCTGGCCGTACGCCACCCGCAGGGCTTGGCCTTGACACCCGCGAGGACGGCGCCACAATCTGCAAGCCGGGAGCAGGGAGTCCAAGTGACAAGTGCCCTTCGACAAGCTCAGGGCACATTTGCACACCGCTGGATTCGGCAAGCTCAGTGCGCGTGCCCTAGACACGACTGGTCAAATCCCCGCATGCCGATGCCGCAAGATGAGGGATTTCAGCGATGCCGAGCCACCAGAGAGCCCTTTATCGTCACCTCATGCTCGAGCAGGTTGAGACCCTCATTGTTGGCGGCGGTCAGGCCGGCCTGGCCACCGGCTACCACCTTGCCAGATTGGGCCAATCATTCTTGATCTTGGATGCGAACGAGCGGACCGGCGATTCCTGGCGGAAACGCTGGGACTCGCTGCGACTCTTCACCCCGGCCTACCTCAGTTCCCTTCCTGGTCTGGATTTTCCTGGACTGAGGAGTCATTGCCCGACCAGGAACGAGATAGCCGATTATCTCGAGGCATACGCCGCCCAATTTGATCTTCCTATTCGCCGTGGCCTCTCGGTTGATTCGGTCAGCAAGGCCAACGACCACTTCATGATCAGTGCCGGTGATCGTCATTTCGAGGCGAAGAATGTAGTGCTGGCCACAGGTGCCTACCAAGCGCCGTACGTGCCAAACTTCGCAGCCCAGCTCGACCCTGGCATCACACAGCTCCACTCGAGTCAGTACCGAAGGCCATCCCAGCTGGCAGACGGCGATGTGTTGGTGGTCGGAGCGGCCAACTCGGGTGCTGAGATGGCGCTCGAAGTCTCTGCCACCCATCGGACCTGGCTCTCAGGGCGCCATCCGGGCAGCGAACCGACCCGACCGGGCAGCAGGGTGGACCGACTTCTGACGCCGCCGTTCTGGCTCTTCCTCTCCAGGGTGGCCAGCGTGACCAATCCCATCGGGCGTCGGATGCGACCGCAGATGATCAAGGCCACGCTCCCACTAGGCCGCGTCAAGCTCAAAGACCTCGAGAGTGCCGGAGTGGTACGCCTTCCCAGGACCATCTCCGCCCGTCACGGCAGGCCTGTGATGGAAGATGGACGGGTGGTTGAGGTGCCTAATGTTGTGTGGTGCACCGGCTACCGCGCAACGTTCGATTGGGTCCACCTCGACGTATTTGATCAAGAAGGCCAGCCCGTCCATGATCGTGGTGCAACCGGCGTGCCCGGCCTTTACTTCGTCGGTTTGTTCTTTCTCAGCTCGCTGGCTTCATCGCTGGTAGGCGGCGTCGGCCGTGACGCCGAGTACATCGCTCGACACATCGCCCGCACTGACACCGGCAGCACAATACGACGGCCGTTGTTGGGCCGCACGCAGGCGGCCGCGACGTCGGCAAGGACAAGCTCTTCGACCTCCACCTGAAGGTCAGCACTAGCCACGATTGACAGAAAGCCGGAAGTCCGGAAACGATCTTCTCCACCGGTATCGTGCCCGCACCGCTTCCTGAGAGCGGTACCAGTTGATGTCTTTCGATAGGCACCCTTAGGGCAGCATTCGACACCTGAAGAGCCGTGACTAACCTGGGCCCTGGACCACAAATCCGACCTAACGGTCGTCCTTCTGACACCCCAGAGCGACGATCATCCAGAACGACGGCGCCCGCCAGCAAACAGCTGTGCGACGTCCGGACACCCCGGAGGCAGCGATGTTCGAAGAAGCTCAGCTTTATGCACCGGTGACGCGCTCGGGAGACGATGTCACCGTTCACCTGGGTGCAGATCATCCAGGTGCCGTCGACCCGGAATATCGGGCCCGACGCAACGCTCTTGCCGCACTCGCCATGGACTGGCAGCCCGGCACAACTCCACCGATTGCGCCCTACACCGACGCCGAGCAGGAAGTCTGGCGCATCGTCTGTACCGAACTGCACAGCCTGCATGAGCGCCTTGCCTGCGCCGCATACCTAGAGGGCAAAGAGCGACTGCGACTTCCCGAGGATCACATCCCGCAGCTCGTTGAGGTGAACGAGATGCTCCGCCCGCTGACTGGCTTTCGATACGTGCCGGCGGCCGGTCTCGTCCCGCTCCTTGAGTTCTACGGATCCTTGGCGGACGGGATTTTCCATTCCACGCAGTACATTCGGCACCACTCCGTGCCGCTCTACACACCAGAGCCTGATGTCATCCATGAGGTTGTCGGCCACGGTAATTGCCTGGCTCATGATCGCTTTGCGGTCCTCTACCGCGTGGCCGGGCAGGCCGCGCGGCGCGTCGAAACCACCGAGGCGCTGGAGTTTGTCTCAAAGGTCTTTTGGTTCTCTCTGGAGTTCGGTGTGGTCCGCGAGCAGGGCGAAGTCCGCACGTACGGCGCCGGCTTGCTCTCCTCGTACGGCGAGATCCAGCAGATTGCCCAAGCTGACCTTCGGCCGCTTGACGTCGGACGGATGGGTGTTCAGACATACGACATCACGCACTACCAGCCCCTGCTCTTCTGCGCCGAAGGATTCAACGAGATCGAGGACGTGGTCGGCGCATTCTTTGCCGACGTTGACGATGACATGGTCGAGCGGTTGATGCACGACGCTTCTGCACCGGCCTGACAATGTGAACTGTCACACCCGCGGATAACAATCAGGTCGTGGCGGATGAGGAGACATAGGTAGCTCGGGGACTTGAGAAACCTCGCATGGCGCTGGCGCTGTTGTGCGTTGCGTCATACATGGCGGTCGTCGACACGACAATTGTGAGCATCGCGTTGCCCTCGATCAGGCACCGATTCGATCGACGTCGGCGGAGCCGTCACGTTGACGATCGGACTGATCTTGCTGATCTTCTCCATGACCTCCGCGCCACGGCATGGTCGCCTGGCGCCGGAAACCTGGGCTGCCGGTTTGCTCGGCCTTGCCGCGATGATCTTGGTGGAACCAGGGGATCATTTGCCGTCTCAGGACGGCTCGCGCGGCCTCTTCATCTACTTCTCCGCATCCGCTTGTGGCCAAGTGGGAGTTCTAGGCGCGATCCCGTTGGACCCCTGCAGCATGCACCCGCTTTACGCCATACACTCGCGAAGGCACAGGGCTCGACAAGTGAGAACAGGGGCATCGATGACAACTGTCACCATCTTCGGAGCAGGCAATATGGGAACGGCGATCGATGAGGTGCTAACCGCTGGTGGCGCCACTGTTGATCACATTCGCAGCGCTGATCCGCCTGGTCCGGTGACTGGCGAGATCGTCGTGCTGGCCGTGCCTCACCCGGCTCTGGACGACATCCTCGACAAGTACGGCGACCAGCTGGCGGGCAAGATCGTGGTCGACATCACCAACCCGCTGAGCTTCGAGACCTTCGATTCGCTCGTGGTGGCCCCCGACAGCTCCAAAGCTGCTGAACTTGCAGCTGCGCTGCCGTCCTCACGAGTGATCAAGGCGTTCAACACCACCCTCGCCGCCACACTCAACCAGAAGCAGGTCGGACCCGTTGCAACCACCGTTTTGGTTGCAGGGGATGATGCCGATGCCAAGTCTGCGCTCATCTCGGCCGTCAAAGCCGGCGGTTTGGATGCCATCGACGCTGGCCCGATGCCTCGCGCCCGCGAACTTGAAGCGATGGGCTTCCTGCAGATCCTGCTGATGGTGGCCGGGGAGCTTCCCAACACCGGCGGTTTCGCTGTCGTACGCTGACCTACTCCGTGTGCGCTGACCCCCGTGAATTGCGTCAAACCACCAAGCGGGGACGATGCCACGTCGGTGATCGTTTCGGCCGTCTGATCGTGATCATGACCGAACGGTCTGCGGTGCTGCCGAGCTGGATCTGAGGGTATCGGGCTTCGCGTTCCAGATGGATCGCCTCTGACTCGAGGGAACTCGGCCAAATGATCGGACTAGCGCCGATCATTGTGCCCTTTCGTTGGGCCCGCAGCAGCAGGATCCACTGCCGTTGCTCGCTGCTGCCCTCCAGCGCGTAATCGCTGGATGCGGTCTCTTCCGTCCACAGCTGCCGTGGGTTGATCTTGAAGGTGAGTGTGGAGCCGATCCGTGACACCGCAGATCCAAGATCAACAAAGTCCGAGCTGCCCGCCAGCCAGCCAGCAAGTCTGAGCCGTCCGATCGAGACCCCAGCTTCATGGTCGAGCTTCACCACGAGGGTGAGCCGACTCCGAGAAGACATGGCGTAGCACAAGATCGGCTCCATTGCCAGGCGCGGTGCTCCCGCCTGGCGATCTTCAGCACTCAGCAACCTATCCAGCTTTGGGCTGAGCGTGTAGGTCGGAAGCTCGCCATCGGCATACCTGAGGGGCGAGCGCAGCACCTTATTGAGCTCAACGAGGTCCTCGGCCTGTCCTGCCTTTGCCGTCAGCATTCGCAACCGCTGCCGGTCGCCGAGCTCACCCAGCGCGGAGTGCGGGAGATAGGGAAACACCTCTGCGCGCATCACCTCAAGGAACTCCTTTCGATCGAGCGGCTGAGCCTCCATAAATGGACGGTTGAGAGCCGGAGGAAGAGTGCGGATAAACACCCGGCGCAGCAGCTGATCTCGGCGTGGGCCCGGTGCGGTATTGGCGACGACAAGCCCCACCATCCGAGAAGCCGTCAACCGCTTGTTGGCTAGGGTTTGGCGTTGCCGCGACAGGTTGGTGCCGTCCGAGAGCAGACGCCGGTGATAGAGATCTCCTTCGCCCAGGATGCTGATCTTGCGGGCAGCGAAGAGGCAGGACGCCATGAATACTTGATCTTCACCTTGCACCATGTCGTCGCAGAAGCGGATGTGCTGCTGCTCGATCAAGGATCGACGGATCAACTTGTGCGGTGTCAGTGATCGCCACACGCCGTCATCAACAATGTCAGCGTCCGGCACTGTCTTGGTGAAACCCGTCTCGGCCTCTGGGCGGCCGATCCAGCTGACTCGGCCAGCCACGATGTCGGAGTTCTGTTGGCGAGCCAAATTGAGAAGCCGCCGAAGTGCATCGGGCCCAAGGTAGTCATCGGCATCATGGAAGAAGACGAATTCACCACTCGCCTGCGCCAGTCCGCGGTTGCGACCGGCGCTGGGACCGCCAGTGTGCTGTTGCCGGAAGATCTTGATGTTGGTCCGCTGAGCGGCCAGCTCACTCAGATGCTGCCAGGTGTCATCACTCGAGCCATCGTCGACGACCAAGATCTCGATCATGCCGGCAGGGAGGCTCTGGGCTTGGAGCGCATTCAAGGCGTAGACAATGAGCGGACCGGAGTTATAGGTAGTGATGATCACCGATACCGCAGGCTTGACGGCACTGACATCTTGCTCAGAAACAGATCGTGGCTGAGGCGCGGGCGCCAACGAAGACGCGGTCATGTGCCCGTCGCCCTTCGACGGCGTACCCGCAACAATGCCGCCGCGCCAGCCAGACCGATCAAGAGCGGGACCGTGATCACCACTGGCAACGCGCCTCCGGCCGTCAGCGTTCTCCGTTGCGCGACGTCGACTTTGACCAGCGGACTGATCTTCAGATCCTCGTTGCCGGCGACCGAACCGCCGAACGGAACGACCACGACGTACGCGGCGAAGCGACCGGAGTTGACAGCCTGAATTTCCCAGCTGAGCTCGCGGCTTTCACCGGCTTTGAGTGAAAGTTGCTGGCTGCGCTCAGACGACCAATCCTCAGGGTCGACGTACACGGTGCCCTCGATGCTGGCGACGTTCAGATGCGCCAGGATTTCGCCGGTTGGTGCGCTGCCGGTGTTCTTGATCTCGGTTGTGATCTCGAAGTGGTCACCCAGTACCGTTGAGATGGCCGGCGGATCAGCCAACACCTTGACATTCAGAGGATCGGCAAGAGCAGGTGCCGGTAGCCCGCTCAATACCCCGGCCAGCAGCACAATCATGATCAGTACCCTCATCCGGCATTCACCCCGGGCATCAGCCGTACCAGCCGTGGCCCGGCAAGTACGAGTGCGCCGCCGGCGATGATCGCCGTCAGCAACGGCGTGATCAGATAGGACAGATCTTGTGTCCAGCTGTGGCCATTCACCAAGATCGAAGAGATATATGCCAGTGCCGAGTCGACCGGATTGGCTCGCCGCAGCACGTCAAAGAACCAGCCTTGTGGCAATCCGCTCGGCAGCTGGGTTGGTGCGAACAAGATCAACATTAGGAAAAGGCTCGCCGCAACGCTGGTCTTGTTGGAGTTACAGACGCCACTGATCAACAACCCAATCGAACCCAAGCCGATGGCCACCAAAGTCCCGACGCAGAAGCCGAGCGTCAGTGCTTGGCCGAGGATGCCGACGCCACGAGCAAGCACCCATACATACGGGATGGTGACAAGGAATGTGGCAAACCACATGGTCAACGCCGCAATGAGCTTGCCCGCGATAATCGACCGGCGAGATACCGGAGTGACCAGCAAGCTTTCCAGGGTTCCGCGTTCCCGCTCGCCGCTGATTCCATCGGCGCTGACAACCAGGGTGACCAGGACGCCGACAGCCACCGCGAGCTGCAGCACAAGGTTCACCGACTCTCGCTGTTCCAGAAAGTTCAGCGCCTGGTTGGTCGATGTCAGATAGGTGAGAGCGCTGAGCAGGATGCTGAACAAGAAGAGCAAGATCAAGCCGCGGCCGCTCGTCCACAGATCACGGGATTCCTGCTCAGCGACGACCAGCCATCCGGCCTGAGGTTCGGTGCTGGCGCGCGAGTCTTGTGGCGTACCGACATCTGGAGGTGCGACCTGAAGCGTCATGCGACGGCCTCGCTGGTCATCTTGAAGAAGGCGTCAGACAGCCGAGCACCCTCCAGCTCAAAGTGCAGAACCGGAATCCCTGCTGCTGTGATGGCTGCCAGGGCGGCATTCATGACGTCGCTGGATCCGGCATCTGTGCCCGCTCCGTCGATCGAAAGGCTGAGCACATCGGGTTGCTCCGCGACCTGGTCGACGCTGAGGTTTGGGAAACCGGCAAGCACATTGCGGGCGCGTTCCACCCGGTCGAGCGGCACGCGAATGGTGGCGGACTGCTCG
>DATCXA010000313.1:0-3291 GCA_036566085.1 Propionibacteriaceae bacterium | reverse complement strand
AGGCTCGTCCACTCCTGCGGGCCCATGTACTCGGTGATATAGGACACCCGCACGCCGATCGGCAGGGTCTTGACGCTGTCGGAGTCCAGAAGCACCAGCGCGAACAAGTACTCGTTCCAGCTCTGCATGAACGAGAACACTGCGATCGTGACGACACCCGGCACCGCCAGGGGAAGCATCACGAGGGTGCCTGCCCGCAGCGGCCCGCAGCCATCGATGTAGGCCGCCTCCTGGAGCTCGCGGGGGATGCTCCGGAAGAAGCTCATCATGATCCAGATGCAGAACGGAAGGCTGAGCGCGACGGCAGCGATGATGAAGCCGAGGAGCGAGTTGAACAGCTTGAGCTGGATGAGGATCAGGAAGAAGGGGACTACGAGCAGGGTCGAGGGAAGGACATAGGCCATCAGGATGAGGCGTACGATGTGGATCCCGCCGCGGAACTCCAGTCTCCCAAGCGCGTAGCCGGCGGGGATGGACAGCGCAACGGTAGCCAGCGTGCAGGCCAATGCCGAGATCACCGAGTTCCCGAAATAGTCCTGGAATCGCGGATCGCCGATGACCCTCACGAAGTTGTCGATCGTGAACTCCGCCGGGAAGATGCCGAAGACCTTCTCCTTGAGCAACTGCGCAGAAGGGGTGAACGCCGAGATGAAGATCCAGGCGATCGGCAGCACCGTCAGTCCCGCGGCTACGACGACAACGCAGTTAATGGCCAGTCTGGCCCGCCATGAGCGCTTCACGAGCGCGCCCCCCGTTCGAGTCGACCCATGACCACCCAGATCAGGGGAGAGAGGACGATGAGGATCAACATGCCGAGTGCCGAAGCGCCACCGAAGTCGTTGTTCTGGAAGGCGTAGCGATAGATGAGCACGGGCAGAATGAGGGTTCGGTCTCCCGGCCCGCCTCCCGTCATGAGGAAGATCAGATCGAAGACGTTGAAGGTCCAGACGATCCTGAGCACGAGGATCGCCGGGAGGATGGGCGCGATCGCCGGGACGATGACATGCCTCACCTGATGGAGATAGCCGCCCCCGTCCACCTGGAGCGCCTCGACGAGTTGGCTGTCGATGAGCGTCACCGCCGCGATCATGACGATCAACGTCCAGGGCAGATGCTTCCAAACATCCGCCATTACGACGCTGACGAAGGCCGTGACCGGCTCGGAGAGGAACGCGACACGTGCCATACCCAGCGCCTCCATGGCCTGGTTGACAAGACCGAAGTTGTGGTCGAGCAACCAGGTCCAGGCGAATGCGGCGACGAATGTCGGTAGCGGCCAGGCCAGGATGAAGAACCCGCGAATCCCCTGCCAACGCTTGGTCTGTTCGCGCAGCAGGAGCGCCAGGGCGAACGCCAGGAACATCTGGATGGAGACCGAGGCCACCGTGATCGCGATGCTGTTGAACGTCGCCGTCAACACCGTCGGATCCGCGAAGACCTTTTCATAATGCTTGAGCCCGAACCCGCCCGCAGGACCGAGCTGAAAGCTCCGCCAGAGGGCGTAGAGAATGGGATACCCGAAGAGCGGGACCAGCAGCAGGAGAACGGGAGCGAGCAGCACGTAGGCCAGAACGCTCTGCCTCCTGCGCAGGGACCAACCGGGGGCGGCCAGCCTCTTATGCATTCAGGATCGTCTCTACCTGCTTCTGGCCCCAGGCCACGACGTCGGAGATCGGCTGACGGTCGACGACGGCCTTGTCGAGCATCTGCTTATAGACACCCTTGCTCACGATTTCACCGGCGTAGGGGTTCGGGCCGAAGTGGGATCCGCTCAGGACGCCGTTCTCCACCACGGCCGCACCCTCGGTGTAGAACTCCCGAACAGGATTGATGCGGGGAGACGCGAGCTTGACGCCCTGCATCGTGGGAAGGTGTCCCAGCGGTGCGTTCTCGACCAGATCAAGGTAGTTGGCCTCTTCGAAGAAATGCACGAGGAAGTCCGACGCGAGCTCCGGGTTCTTCGAGTCGCGGGTGATCGACCACCCGTAGAACCCGTAGGCCGCCTCCCGGTCACCTCGATTGATCGGGACGCGGAACGCGCCGAAGTCGGAGGCCTGGTCACCCAGCACCTCGGCCACCGTCGTCGCCGTCGCCATCATCGCTGCACTGCCGTCCAGCAGAACGAGCCTCTGATCCGCTGCACTCTTGCCGATCGATCCGGCCGGGGAGAAACCCACGAACGACTTGGCGACGTCGAGCGACTCCGCCGTGCGCTGGTTGGCGACGGAGGCCTTGCCCTTCGCGTCGACGAAGTAGGCGTCGTTGGTGGGGAGTAGGTCCTGGAACAGGTTTACCTCGGTCGACTTGTTGAAGACCAGGAAGCCGTACTTGCCGTCGGAGGTCAGCGCACGTGCCGCGGACTCCATCTCCCTCCACGACTGAGGGAGTGCGATACCCGCGTTCTTGAAGGCGGACTTGCGGTAGGCGATGATGTGCGAATAGGCGTAGAACGGCAGAGTGTGTACCGAGCCGCTATAAGAGGAGTACTCGAGGAGTCGGGGGACGAATCGATCGCGACCCACGCGCTCCAGGACCTCGTCGAGCGGGACGGTGAAGCCGCTCTGGCCCCATTGCAGAGGGTAGTAGCCGAGGTTGAACGTGATGTCGGGAAGGGTTCCAGTCTCGCCGCCGACCGCCACCTTGGCGGGGAGGTCGCTGAAGGACATCGAGACCACATCGATCCGGGTTCCCGGCCGCGACTGGACGAAACGGTCGATGACGCGGTTTCGCACCGTGACCCAGGACTCGCGCTGGTCGGCATCCCACAGAGTCAGAGTGCCCGTCGCGGGCCCCTTCCCCGGAGCGGGCGCACTCTTCACTGGTGCGCATCCGGTAGCGAAGACGGTCATCGTCATGCCCAGGGCGCCAAGGGCTGCGCCGCGGATGAGGGAACGCCGGGTGATGCCTGATTCCATTGTTGAGCTCCTTTGCTTGACACGATGCTAGCCAGCGTGTTGCGGCCCCAGGTTGACGTTTCGGTAGCGAGGGTTGCAGTCACAGCAACACCTCCAGAGCTTTCTTCCGGCACTGTTGTCGTTAGCAGCGCACGGAGAGGATCAGGAAGACGTGACTATGGACGATCAAACGTCTGTTCGCCCCTCGATGCGCGAGATGAATGCGACGCTGGCGGTTGCAGCGGCCGCGGAGCGGTGGTCCAACAGGCAATGATCGACCTCCTCAGCGGCTCGATCATCCTCGCGGCGGGGATCGTGGCCGGCCTCATCAACGCCGTCGCGGGCGCCGGCACCCTCATCACTTTCCCGACGCTGCTCGCGCTCGGCTACTCCCCAG
>DATCXA010000291.1:0-9478 GCA_036566085.1 Propionibacteriaceae bacterium | reverse complement strand
CTCCCTCGCGTCAAACTCCCGAGCCAGTTGGGGCCTCTGGAAGGAAATGATCACGACTCGATTGAGCCGTCGGGCTCGCTTGTTCAGCTTGCCCCTACGCAGCCTCATCCTTACCTCGACCTGCGCACTCATCAGCCTGCCGCTGCTAGCTGGATGCACCGACAATGCGCCAGCCGGCCCGGGCACGACGGCAGGCGGAAACCCGCGCGCCCTGACCGTGCAGGCGACAGACTCCGAATGCAAACTCTCCACGACGAGCGCTCCGTCAGGCACCGTCACGTTTGCGGTGACTAACGGCGGTTCCAAGGTGACAGAGTTCTATCTGTACGGCGAGGACGGCAAGCGGGTTGTCGGCGAAGTAGAGAACATCGGACCCGGCATTACCCGGGAACTTGTGCTGAAGGTCGAGCCAGGAAACTACATCACCGCTTGCAAGCCGGGGATGGTTGGCGATGGAATCCGCGCCCCGTTCTCAGTCTCCGATTCCGGGGTTGAACAGGGATCTGGCGGCTACAACATCCAGCTCGTTGAGCGCGCGAACGACCACTACCGGCAATACGTCGAAGATCAGTCCGAGCAGCTGGTGGCAATGACTGCAAAGTTCGTGGCTGCCTACAAGGCGGGCAAGGACGACCAGGCGCGTGCCCTGTATCCGGTTGCTCGAATGCATTGGGAGCGTATCGAGACAGTCGCGGAGTCATTCGGCGATCTGGATCCCAAGCTTGACCTTCGAGAGGCCGATCTGGAACCAGGTCAGAAGTGGACCGGCTGGCACCGTCTGGAGAAAGATCTGTGGCCGGCGCGCGCCAAGAACTACAAGCCGCTCACCAGAGACCAGCGTGTGGCGTACTCCGATGATCTTGTTCAGAACACGGCGATCTTGCAGAAGCGGGTTCCTAGCCTCGATTTCAGCGCCGATGAGATCGCCAACGGGTCGCGTGGCCTGCTTGACGAGGTAGCGACCGGCAAGATCACCGGCGAGGAGGAGTACTGGTCGGGTACCGACCTGTGGGACTTCCAAGCCAATATCGACGGAGCGTTCGTGGCCTTCGAGGGAATCCGTCCGCTGCTCAAGCAGCGAAATCCGGTGCTTGAGAGTCAGATCGCTGCGAATTTCGCCACCGTGCAGGCGCTGCTCGACATTCACCGGGAGGGTGATGGCTTCAAGACCTACGACAAGCTGAGTCAGGCGGAGGTCAAGGAGCTGTCCGATGCAGTGAACGCCCTCTCGGAGCCCCTGTCCAAACTGGCAGCCGCGGTCGTTTGAGTTAGAGATCTGATCAATGACAGCGACTAAGTACGTTCGGGAGCAGCGTACTGAGGCTGAAGCCCCCACGCCTGCGCCAGAACCGCAGACACAGCGGGCGGCGGTTTCTCGGCGGGGTCTACTTGGCGCGGCCGGAGCGGGTCTTGCCGGACTGGCCGCGGGCGCAGCGGGTGGATTTGCGGTGGGAAGGGACGAGGCTAATCCGTCACCGCAATCGGCCGGCGCGCGTACCTATCCCTTCTACGGCGAACATCAGGCCGGCATCCTCACCCCGGTCCAAGATCGATTGCATTTCGCCGCCTTTGATGTGATCACAGATGCCCGCGAGGAATTGGCGCAGCTGCTCAAAGACTGGACCGCCGCCGCAGCCCGCATGACACAAGGTCTCGGAGCCGGGGAACTCGGACCGACGTCGGGCCCGTACGCCGCACCGCCGGACGACACCGGCGAGGCCATCGGCCTACCCCCAGCAGGCCTGACCATCACCTTCGGCTTTGGCCCAACGCTGTTCCGCAAGGACGGCAAAGATCGGTTCGGGCTCGCTAGCCGACAGCCCGATGCGCTGCAACGACTGCCCCACTTTCCGGCCGACAAGCTCAATCCCCAAAGGTCTGACGGTGACCTCTGCGTTCAAGCCTGCGCAGACGACCCACAGGTCGCCGTGCACGCGGTACGCAACCTCGCCCGAATCGCGTTCGGCCGGGCCGCTATCCGGTGGTCGCAGCTGGGCTTTGGTCGGACCTCATCGACATCGACCAGCCAGACAACGCCGCGAAACCTCATGGGCTTCAAAGACGGCACGATGAACCTCAAGGCCGAGGATCCGGCCGCCGTTCACGCTCATGTCTGGGTGCCAGGCGAGGCCGACAGCAAGGGGCGGTGGCTGGCCGGCGGCTCGTATCTAGTGGTGCGCCGCATCAACATGACCATCGAGACGTGGGACAGGCAGCCGCTGAGTGAGCAAGAGCGGGTGATCGGCCGGACGAAGGCCGAAGGTGCTCCACTGTCGGGCGGCGCCGAGTTCAGCCATCCGGACTTCAGTCTTAAGGGCAGCGACGGAGAACCGCTGGTAGCGACCGATGCGCACGTCCGTATGGTGCATCCGAGCAACAACAGCGGTGCCAAAATGCTGCGGCGGGGCTACAACTTCGTCGACGGAAGCGACGGCTTGGGACGTCTGGATGCGGGATTGTTCTTCCTCGCGTACGTCCGCGACCCGCGTACTCACTACATCCCCATTCAGATGAAGCTCGGAATGGGTGACGGACTGAGCGAGTACGTGCAACACACCGGCTCTGCGCTCTTCGCAATCCCGCCAGGCATTGCTCAAGGCGAGTACCTCGGCCAGGCGATGTTCGCCTAGAGCTAGCGCGAACCTGCCTCAGAGATGCTCGATTTTGGCACGACGGTGGGAATGGGTCGCTTGGGGTCAATCCCGTATCCCGTACGCATCCGTCGGATGCCGCGTCCCAACCATGGCGCCAGGTAGCGCATCGCCCATTCAATGTCCCCGGTCACCAGCTGACGCCCTCGCGGCCTCATTGGCTTCCCTTCGAGCGGCGTGGTCCAACTATCGTCGAAGCCATCGACGCCCAGCCGCCACGCCAAGGCGGACGCCACGATCTGATGGCCGAGCTCGTTGCCGTGCAGCCGATCCGCGAACCAGAGGCGGGGATCCTGCGCGACTCGATACTGCTCGAAATCCATCACCACGACACCGTGTCGCTCAGCCTCGGTGCGGATGATGCCATTCAGCCTGGTCACCCGATCCCGAAAGGTCATGCCCAGCGGGTTGATCGAGGCAAGATCGGGCACGGTGAAGGTGATCACGTTGCTGCCTTGGCGGCGCGCCTGGCTGAAGATGATGACGTAGTCGGCGCGAATCGAAACCAGGTCGCAGCGCGGAACGATGACATCGTTCATGCCCCCGAATACCGAAAGCAGGTCGGGTTCCATTGCCAGCGCGTCCTCAAGCTGGTTATTCCGGATCTCTCTCATCCGCAAGCCGCGAATGGCGAGGTTCGCGTACTCCAGGGGCTCATCCTGATGATCGGCAATGTGCTGGGCCAATCGGTCAGCCCAGCCGCGGTAGCCGCCGTTCCCATCGGGGTCTTCCAGACCCTCTGTGGAGGAGTCACCGATCGCCACATAGCGACGAAACGTTGTCACAACCCGATTGTTGCGCCTTTGGACAAGATCATCTCCGGCGCCCTCCCATCGCTCCGGCAGGCCAAGCGAATTACCATCATGAAAGAGGTGAGGCATGCCGGCGATCCGCGATGAGGAGTACGCCGCTGTGGTCCAGCGGGAGCGTCCGCTGATCCAGGCCACGGCCTACCTCCTCCTGGGTGATCCGGTGCAGGCCGAGCGGGTTGTGCAGCTGGTGTTTGCCCAGCTCTACGACGGCTGGCTCCGCCGGGGTCCTCGCATGATGATGATGCGCGACCTGGTACGCACCGCTCGCGCACCAGTCCACCTGCCTTGGGAGTATCGCAAGCGCGTCGAGCTGATCGACGGGCCCCTGCCTGTTGCTGTCACTGAGCCGATCGTCGCGGATCTGCAGACGCTCAGCTACGACCAACGGGCTGTCGTCGTCCTGGAGTGCTACGCCGGATTGTCCAGCGCCCAGATTGCTGAAGTACTTGAGCGGCCGGTCGCCGAGGTCGTCGGCCTAGGCCAACAAGCCCGCGCCGCTTTGGTCGCGCGGCAGCCGGGGCGTGCGAGTGAGAGCACGCTCACCCAGGAGCTTCGAGATGCCATCCCGTACGACATGCGGGAGTGGCACGGCAGTGCCGATGACCTGGCCCACGGACGCCGACTCACCCGCCGTCGCTGGATCCAGCGAGGGGCGGCGGCGCTCGTCGCCGGCGTGTTGGCCATCGTTGCCGCCGTGTTGCTCATTCCGATGCATCCAGCGGCGACGCAGGCACCACAAGCACGATCCTCCGTGCCCGTCTCCACGCCGTCCAGTGGGAAATGCGATCCGGCCACCAGTCAGACCTGCCGGAGCAAGATCTTGGTCAAGTGGCGGTCGGAGATGGCCGAAGTCGTAATGTCACATCTGGATCCGAAGGGGAAATACTTCAGCGGCTTCGGCTACTACTACGACAGTCGGTATGACACGACAAGCTTCTGGTCCGGCGACGGAGGTGCGCTCGGACTCGAGGTGTTCCGGCTCAAGGAGGGCGCGACAGAGGTCTATCTCCAGATCGCGACGAGCCGCAGGTCCGCCGTACGCTGTGGCGCGACCACCGGCCAACAGTGTCTGCAGTTCCACTTCATGGACGGCAATTCGTACCTGCTGACCGATTCGACGTTGGCCGACGGCGGCATTGAGGTTCAATACCGCCCAAACGGCAACGAAGTGATCACTGTGATTGCGCGTAACACGCAGCGCGGTCGGGCGCTACAGATCAGCCGTGCCGATCTGATCAAGCTCGTACAGGATGAGCGGCTTCACTTGCCGACACGCTAAATGATCTTGACGGCTTAGGCCGCAAGATCGACAGAATCGTTGCCGTTGTTGTGACCGTCGGGCTTCAGAGAAGTCGGTGCCGGCGTATCGGATTCGTCCTTGTCGCGGCCTCGCGGATACTCGAGCAGTGAGGGAACGATCGCCAGCAACACGATCACGATTACGCCGATGATGGCGACCCCTGTGATCAAGAGCTGGATAATCGTCACGTTTCAATTTTGACGCGGCTAGCTGTGAAAAGCATCTCCCTATGACCGGCATTTGCTGAGGAAACGGCGATCCCTGCCGGTTCCCTCCAGACCGTTGACTCGTCAGAATGGCGTGATGAACGCCTGGGTCGTGCATCAGCCGGGGCCGATCGATAGCGGACCTCTGCAGCGCCTGGAACGGGACGTGCCGAAGCCCCTTGGCCGTCAGATCCGCGTCCAGATCAGGTGCTGCGGGGTCTGTCGTACCGATCTGCACCTGGCCGAGGGTGATTTGCTCCCGAAACGCCCTGACGTCACGCCTGGTCATGAGGTGGTTGGCGTCGTCGATGCCCTCGGTGAGACCGCCAGTCGGTTTGCCGTGGGCGACCGCGTCGGTGTCGCATGGCTCGGCGGCACCGACGGCAGCTGTCGGTTTTGCCGCCGCGGCGCGGAGAACTTGTGCACGGCGCCAACCTTCACAGGATGGGACACCGATGGCGGCTACGCCGATTTCTGCGTTGTTGACGAAGCCTTCGGATACGCGCTGCCGGCCGGCATTGAGGATGAACACCTCGCTCCGTTGCTCTGCGCCGGCATCATTGGCTATCGCGCGCTGGTTTGTGCGGCAGTGCCGCCCGGCGGCGCGCTCGGTATCTACGGCTTCGGCGGCAGCGCGCACCTAACGGCACAAGTCGCGCTCGCACAGGGCCTGCGGGTGCACGTCCTGACTCGGGGCGAGGCCAACCGCAAGTTGGCCGTCGAGCTGGGCGCTGATTCTGTTGCTGACGCTCAAGACTTGCCGCCCGAGCCGCTGGATGGGGCAATCTTGTTCGCCCCGGCCGGTGAGCTGGTGCCGACCGCTTTACGAGCACTCGATCGGGGCGGGACGCTTGCCGTAGCAGGGATCTGGCTGTCCGACATTCCCGCGTTGAATTACGACCAGACTCTGTTTCAGGAGCGAAAACTGCGCTCGGTGACCGCGAACACGCGCGCGGACGGGGAGACGTTTCTTCGCCTGGCGGAGCGGCTCGGCGTACGCGCGACAACCGTGGGGTATCCCATGAGTGAGGCACCACGGGCACTGGCTGACCTCAGGCATGGCCGATTCAGCGGAGCCGCCGTCTTGCACAACTAGGCGGCACCCTCCTTAGGCCACAAGATCACGAATTGCTTTGATCTGGGTGGGGCCGACGCGGCAACAGCCACCGACGAGGCGTGCGCCACCGGTGATCCAGTCCCGAGCATCCTCGGCTTGGAATGTCGCTGGACCCATCCAAGCCTTCGTTACGGCATTCCAGCGTTCGCCGCTATTGGGATAGATCACGACGGGCTTGCCGGCGGCCTGGCTGGCAATGCGGATCAGCGCGGACGCGCCGGCTGGGTCGATGCAGTTCACCCCTACCGCGATGATCTCGTCAACATCCCGCGCGAGTGCAAAGGCCTCCTCCGCCGGCTCGCCTGCCCGTGTACGGTCACCTGCGCAGGTTACGGACAGCCAGCACGGTTGGCCACTGCCGTCGATCTCGGCGAGCAACGCCTCGACTTCGACCAGACACGGAATGGTTTCCAAAGCGAGGATGTCGACACCAACTTCGGTTAGCAGCTCGATACGGGGACGGTGCCATTCCCTTAGTTCCTGAACGGACAAGTCGTAGTCGCCTCGATACTCCGACCCGTCCGCCAGGGCGGCTCCGTACGGGCCCACCGAGCCAGCAATCCAGCAATCATGATCATCCTGGCAGTTGGCCCTCGCTTGCTCAGCCAGGCGGACGCTCCGCTTGATCAACTTCTGCGCCTCGGCAGGTGTCATGCCGGCACGTACGAAGCCATCCAACGAGGCCTGGTAGGAGGCGGTCGTGGCAACCTGAGCACCTGCGGCGAAATAGGCCAGGTGCGCCTGGACGATCGCGTCAGGATCCTCATGGAGCAGCCTCGCCGACCACAGGGCGGAGTCAAGCTTGTGACCCTGGGCCTCAAGCTGGGTTGCCAGGCCGCCGTCCAATACGACCGGACTCACCTCAAATGCATCGTTGAGTGGGGTGATCACCAACCCAACCTAGCCAGCTGTGCACAGGTTGCCTGCGCTTTTGCCGGGACTATGCGGATATCACTTCAAGCCCCAGCTATTTATGTGGCAAACCCGTCACATCGTGGTCACCTGTGACTGGGCGTTGTGTTCATCCCGGAACTGGAGCCAGTCACGGGTCAGAGCAAGATCGAAACCAGAGCTACCGTCAGTGCCGATAATGATCAGCCGCTCGCCGATCTCCACCAGTGGCTCACCCTGCTCGTCAGGACCGCCGCGGGCGAACGTCGATCGTTCAATGTCTCCGGGATCTCGACCGACCTTCGTACACCATTCATCAAGCACGCGGTTCTTGTGGGCGAGGGTTTCCGCACCGCCGAACCCGTGCCAGATGTCCGCGTATTCGGCCGCGAGCCGCAGTGTCCTACGCTCGCCGCCACCACCGACCAAGATCGGGATCGGTCGCATCGGCGGTGGGTTCAGTCGATTCCATCGCGAGCGGATGCGCGGTAGGGCATCACCCAGAGCGGCGATTCGCGTGCCCGGTGTGCCGAATTCGTAGCCGTACTCCAGGTAATCCTTCTCGAACCATCCAGCGCCGATCCCGAGGATCAGCCGACCGCCGCTGATGTGATCAACAGTGCGCGCCATATCGGCGAGCAGGTCAGGGTTGCGATAAGAATTGCAGGTCACCAGCGCACTGAGCTCCACGCGTTCTGTTTGCTCGGCCCAAGCCGCCAACATGGTCCAGCACTCGAAGTGCTTGCCGTTCGGATCGCCGTTCAGGGGGAAGAAGTGGTCCCATGTGAAGATCACATCGACGCCGGCCTCCTCGGCCGCATCCACGGCCCGGCGCAGGGCGACGTAATCGGCATGCTGCGGCTGCAGCTGAACTCCGATACGAAATGGACGATTGGCGTAGGGCAACTCGGACACAGCACTCCTTACTTCGCACCTAGGTGCGTCCTGAGCTTGCGGAAGGCGCCGACTCAACAACACCAATCCGCGTGGCTCGACGGTTTCGAATTCATGTCGGCCATTGTGGCGTACTGGAGATCGGGCGAGAATGTCGCCGTTGACGTATCAAACGATCGGAAAGGCACCTATCCCCACTATGCATAGCCGTCCGGCAGGGGAGGTGCCGTGAAGCATCGCAGTCCTCTGATCACACTGGCTGCCGTAGCGGTGGCTTTCGCAATCATGTTCATCGTCAATATGTCCGTCAGCCCTCCGGATGGCAGCTCGACCGGAACGGCAACTCCCCCGCCGGCGCCAGCAACGGCTGTCTCCAACAGCCCAGCACCCCAGACATCCGAAACGAGCGTCGCCTCGGCGTCCGCCAGCCCTAGCAAGAGCGTTGAGGAGAGCAAGTTTCCGAACAAGATCGTGTACGCGGGCCGCGCCGAGGACGGTGCAGGAGCGATTGCAGTCGCGGTACTCGGCACTCAAGCCGCCGCCTACTTCTGCGATGGCCGCAACGTTGAATCCTGGTTTCGGGGTGCCGTCCAGGGTGGTGACATCTCATTGAAGAGCAAGGACGGCGGAACACTGCAGGCGAGTCTTGACGGCGATCACTTGAAAGGCGCACTGCGGATCAAGAACCAACGCGTGAGGTTTGAGATCAATGAGGCGAAGAAGCCGGCAGGCTTGTATCGGGCACGCGGCTCCAAGACGACGATCGGATGGATCGTGCTGGAGGACGGATCAGAGGTCGGCGTCCAGACGACCGACCAGAATTCCACGGCTGCGCCGGAGCTAGATCCGGAGAATCCGCAAGTCACAGTTGACGGTGAGAACCTCGATGCTGCGCCGGTCAACGGCGACGAAGATCTCTGAGCGGGAGGAGATTCCCATGGCCAGCGTTCCAGTCCCGGCTCCAGAGGTTGCTCCAGCTGAACCCAGCGGCACCAAGATCGGCCCGGTAGTGATCGCCTTTGCGATCGGTACCGCGGTCTCCATCGGGCTTGGCGTATACGGGCGGCTGCACACGCCGACTGGGTACGCAGTCAACATCGCAGGGTTTTCCAGCGGTCCGGCTGCCAAGGCAGCACTGGCGAGCGTTGCGATGGCGCTGGCGATCGTTCAGACGGTAACAGCGATGGGGATCTACGGACGGATCCCACTGAAGGGCGCCTGGGTCAGTCCGGTCCATCGCTGGTCCGGGCGGCTGGCGGTCCTGATCTCAGTCCCGGTCGCGGTGCATTGCCTGTACGCGCTGGGTTTCCAGACCTATGACGGTCGAGTGATCGCGCATTCGATCTTCGGCTGCTTCTTCTACGGCGCCTTCGTGTTCAAGATGTTGATTTTGACCCGGGATGACTCCCCGGGGTGGGCATTGCCATTGGCCGGAGGTCTGGTGCTCAGTGGCCTCACCGCACTCTGGGTGACAGCGGTGCTGTGGTTCTTAATTGCATGATCATCTGCCGTTTACCCAACCATTTGGAGAATTCATGAATCCCTACGACCGACCGACCGACTCGCCGCCGATCCGCCGACGTACGGTGATCATGAACGCCGGACTG
>DATCXA010000285.1:0-10641 GCA_036566085.1 Propionibacteriaceae bacterium | reverse complement strand
GGTTTTGAGAGGGTCCAGCGACCGGCGGCATCGGGTATTACATTCGCACCTGTGGCTCTTTCGGTACGCACTATCGAGGCAGATCGGCATCGGGAGTTCAACGCTGCCCAACCCTCGGTGAGCTTCCTCCAGACGCCCGCGTGGGGACAGGTTAAGAATGAGTGGCGCAGCGAGTCGGTCGGGTGGTTTAACGGCACAGAGGGACCTGTCGGGGCGGGACTGGTGTTATATCGCCAACTTCCCAAGCTCAAGAAGTATCTCGCTTACCTCCCCGAGGGCCCCGTCATCGATTGGGCGGCACCGGACATTGGGGAGTGGCTGAGACCGTTAGCCGATCACGTACGTGGAGCCGGTGCGTTCGGCATACGGATCGGAGCGCCTGCGGTCGCACGGCGCTGGAGCGCCGAAACGATCAAGGCGGCAATCGCCGACGACGCGGTGACCCGACTCAGCGAGGCAATGCCTGATCAGGTCGATCACGAGACCACTCGGACTCGTAACCAATTGCGAGAGCTGGGTTGGCGCCAGCCGCAAGAGGATGAAGAAGGGTTCGCTGCCGGCCAACCACGATTCGTATTCCAGCTGCCGATCGCGGGCCGCACACCTGATCAACTGCTGGCCGGAATGAACCAGCTGTGGCGGCGCAACATCAAGAAGGCTGCCAAAGCCGGAGTTGTGGTACGTCGTGGGACGGCTGATCAACTACCAGACTTCCATAAGCTCTACGTCGAGACCGCGGAGCGTGATCATTTTCGGCCACGACCGCTGTCGTACTTCCAGACCATGTTCAACGCCTTACTGGCAGAGGATCCCGATCGAATCCGGTTGTACCTCGCCGATCACGAAGATGATCTTGTGGCCGCGACTACCTGGGTGCGGGTCGGCCAGCACACCTGGTACTCCTACGGCGCAAGCTCCACCGCCAAGCGTGAGGTCCGAGGCTCGAATGCGATCCAGTGGCAGATGATCCTCGATGCGCTGGACGCGGGCGCGACGATCTACGATCTGCGCGGAATTACCGAGGGGCTTGAGGCCGACGATCCCCATCTTGGTCTGATCCAGTTCAAGGTTGGCACCGGAGGTGAGGCGGTGGAGTACCTCGGCGAATGGGATTTGCCTCTCAATCCCTTGCTATACAAGGCTTTCGACCTCTATATGAAACGTCGGTGAACTGTCCCAATGAGTGCAATGGTATTGAAATGAGCGGGGTAACCCTGCGGCTGGACGGGGAACGCTGGCGCGAACATCTCCGTACTGTGGCGGTTGCGACGCCCGGCATTGTCCCGGTGATCAAGGGCAATGGGTATGGTTTCGGCCTGCGTCAACTGGCCGAGGAGTCCAAGATTCTCGGGGCGGACACGGTCGCAGTCGGCATCCCGTCCGAGGTCGGCATCGTCCGGGAAGTGTTCTCTGGTGATGTGGTGATCTTGAACCCTTGGGACTCATCAAGCTCGCTCGCCAGCGAGCTGGCCTCCGAGCCTTCGGTGATCACTACGGTGTCCAGACTGTCCGACCTCGAACTGCTGACCGCGCGCAATGATCAGCCTCGGGTACTGGTCGAGGTCCTGACCTCGATGCAACGCCACGGGATCCCGCAAGATGATCTTGGGAAGGTCACCGATCTGCTGCCCGGCGTCCGCTTCGAAGGCTGGACCATCCACCTGCCACTGCATGTCGATGGTCGCTACGCCGAAGCCGAGCGACTCAGTCGAACTGCCCTTGCCGTGGCACCGGGGACGCTGTGGTTCTCTCACCTGCCTTCGGAGGAAACGGCGGCCCTGGCCCGGCAACTGGGTGGTGCAGATAGTGATCCGGTCCCGGTACGGCAACGGGTCGGCACCAGGCTTTGGTTGGGCGACAAGCTGGCGCGTACCAGCACAGCTACGGTGCTGGATGTGCATGCGATCAAGCGCGGCGAGCGGGCCGGATATCGGCAGCGGGTCTGCCCCGCTAGTGGCTGGATTGTGGTCGTTGCCGGCGGCACCTCGCATGGCATCGGGATGGAGGCGCCGACGTCAGCCAAGACCATTCGGCATCGAGCGATCGCCCTAGCGACCGGATCCCTCGCTGCTGCCGGGCTGGCCCTGAGTCCGTACACGATCAATGGCAAGAAGCGCTGGTTTCTTGAGCCGCCGCACATGCAATCCAGTCAGGTCTTCCTGCCGGCCAAGGAGAAACCGCCGCGGATTGGCGATGAGATTCCGGTCGAGCTGCGGCTGACCACAGCGACGGTTGACTGCGTCGCCTGGGCGTAACGCCGGAGCGAGCGGAGCAATCAAACTCAGTTGCGGAGGGCCTCATCCAGATCGCGAAGTAGCTGTCCGACGCGGCCTCCGCCGGGCGGCGCCGCGGGATAGCGTTTGAGAACCTCTACGACGGCTGGTGTAGCGCGCCGGAGCGCGTGCTCGATGTGCTCAGCGCCGACATCTCGATCATCGCCAGCGATGAGTTCGGCCGCTCTCGCCGCGTGGGCGGCTGCTCCGAGAATGTGTTTCACCTGGTGACCGTCAGCCAGTGGATGCAAGTATGCGGCGGATGCTGCGCACATCGCTGCTCGCGCCGCGTCGCCCGCGGCAGCGGTGTCTGCGTCTCGGGCCGCCTTGTGCGCCGCCCATGCGGTGTCACGCAGCGTCTTCCCGCGCCTGCCACCGCGAACGAATGTCCATGCGGCCTCGATCGCGTCGCGGGGGCGCGAGTCGGCCGGGTGCGCCCTCTCGAAGATCTCCAGGACCTCCTGCGCGCTCTCAGCGGCGTAACTGGCGACCTCACGAAGGTCCTGCATGCTCAGAACGATCTCGCTGGTCTCGTTCCGCACGGTTTTACCGTCCTCGTTCAACAACGTGTCAGCCGAATGCTCCTTGCGCCGCTAGCGGAGCAATCAAACTCAGCCGCGCAGTTTGGCGCGCAGCTGTTCGTTGTCTTCCTCGGTCCAACCCATCTTGCTCAACATCTGCGGCACACTCCCGAAGGTCTCGTCAATGTGGCGTAGCAGACTGATCATGGTTTCTGGATGGCTCAGGTGTGAGGACAAGTCCCGACCTTCGAGGTTTTCCGCGTACGTCGGAGAGGACTTCAAGCGAGCCACGACCTCGGCCACGCGCTCAGAACTTGCCGTGTAGTCATCGATGATCGCCTGGCGATCGGCATCGGCCACCGACAGAGCGAGCGCGACGATGGTTCCAGTCCGGTCCTTGCCTGCAGCACAATGCACCAGCGCCACACCCGGTGCCTGTGCAACTGTCCGCAAGGCAGCCAGCACTGAGTCGGGGCGATCCACCAAGTAAGAGAAATAGACCGAAGCGACAGCGTTATCGAGCTGGACGCTGGGTTCGAGGTCGACCCAAGGTAAGGCCTCTTCGGGCAGCACTTCAGGACGTACGTCGGGCTTGTCCTCGCCTACACCGACTTCCCATTCGCGGAAAAGCGAGTACTGATGAATCCGTACGCCGGAGGTCGCCAGTGGAGTAGGCCCCTCTTGTTTGACCTCGTAATCGCTGCGCATGTCGATGACGTCGGTAAGGCCGAGGCCGAGCAGCTGATCGACATCAGAAGTGCTGAGTGTCTGGAGATTGTCCGACCGCAGCAGCCGACCGGGAATGATTTTGCCGCCGTCAACGGTCGGAATCCCGCCGACATCGCGTAGGTTGGCCAGGCCCTGGAGGTCAATCCACATCCGTTCCACTTAGTCAGGGTAGTAGGCGCTTGCAGCCTGGCTGAGCGGCGATCAAATGGGTTGTTAGCGAGAGCTCGTGAGTGTCTTGATGTTAAGCGGCAGACAGGCAAGTCTCGTTGACGACTCATTGGAGTGGATCACGATTGAGCGGGAGCCACCCTCCGGCGCCACCGTCGGGACGAATGGGACGCGCACGACGACGCGCGCAGCACCTTCCGCTCTAACGGTGAAATCAAGGTGGACCTCGGTCTTGTCGCTGACCTCTGGTGAAGCACTCCCGGCGATTATGTCGGTGTTGTAGTGGCCTCCCGCGGCGCCTGGATCGTCGGCATCGCATATCCCGACGTGAAGATGCGCTGGGTACTCGTTGCCAATAGCGCTCTCATCTATTCCCCTGATATTGAGCGTGAAGGTGCTCTCATCATTGAGCCCCATCATCATGGCTGTTGCTCTCGCGTCCTTGAAAATATTCGGAGTCGTTGCCGCATAGTAGGTCAGGCCACCACGGAAATATGCCCAGCTCATGCTCGACGCTTTGAAGGCCTCGCCGGCAACGTCGTTCAGTTTGACCTCCCGCGCAGAGGCCGCACTGGTAGTCAGGACGAGTGCGGATGCGGCCAGGGCAGCAATTGCCGTCTTGCGGTAGCGGGCCACTATTTCCCCTTTGAGGAAGTTGAATTTGATCAAACTCCCGGCTGGGGTGCCCCCACAGGCCACTATGTCCCCCGACCGAGTCACCTCGATTCAGCCTATGTGATCTGGCACCGGCCCACCGGAAGTTCAGTGATCTCAGACACATTCAGCTCGCCCAGTGGCCGGTGAAGAACAACCAGCTCCACCACAGCATGAGCACTATCTCGACAACGAAGGCAGCCGCCACCAGCACGCGATGCAAGCTCGGAGAACCGCTGCTACGTGAGCCTTCTGCAGCCACCTCATCCGTAGGGCCTGCCACCCAGCGTCCAATCATGATCCACAGCGGAAACCACAGCAATATGGCGCGGTTGACTGAGAAGAACCAATACGACAAGGAGAAGGCCACTACCTGTACGCCGACCCAGCTGGCCTCGCCCCACATGGTGCGAGCCGAACCTGGGGAGGACTTTCGCATCCGTAGGCTCACCACGATGCACCAGACGGTCACGCCAATACCGACGGCCATCGAAATCACCTCGCCCCGGAAGACCGCAGCCCACCAAGGATGATCGGCATACGCGCCGGGCAAGGTCGCGGGAATCGTGTTGAGGAAGGAGTCCCACGGCCAGGTCAGCGCCCGTACCCAACCGGTGGACTGGGCGCGATACCAGGCCGTCCAGGTTCCAGTGAGGGCGTAGAGATAGGTCGCGAAACCCATGATCACCGCGGCCGGGATCAGCATCAAGGCGGCGCGTCGCAGCTTGGCCGCGGCTGGACTCCCGCTGGTAATGATCATGACTAGCAGTGCGCCAACGAGGAACAGCCCCGATACCCGTACGGTGCATGCGAGGGCGGTGAGCACTGTGACAGCTAGCCATCGATCGGCACGGGCCCGTTCCCAAGCCCAAAACGCCAAAGCGCAGAACAGCGATTCGGTGTAGGGCACCACGGTGAAGACGGCGGTTGGCGCGAACAGCCACGCGACGGCCGCCCAGGGGCCACCCAACCGGTACAGCGCCGCAGCTGCGACGGCGGAGCAGGCGGTGGAGATGATCACGCCGCTGATCGCAATCGGCACGCCCAATTGACCGAACACCCACAAAATCGCCGGCCAGCCCGGGAAGAACGCCATCAAGGTGCCGTCAGCCTCGGCAAGGTATCCGCCGGCGGCCAGATTGCCGAAGTGCTGCACATCCCAATTGCTCACCATGTTGCTGAGTGTTCTGTGTTGCACGACAGCCAGCACCAGAGCGACGGCGAAGATCAGGCCGCGGCTAGCCAGCCAGGCCTGAACGACGACGCGTCCTGGTGAGGACTTCTCGCTCGAGGCGGCGGCCGCGTCGGTTCGTTCGGGCAGCACATGCTGCACCATCACGCGTTCCGCCTCGGCACAGTAGTGCCAGCGAATACGCGGTACCAGCGGGCGTCCAGCGCCTCATCAAGGACGCCGCCGGTCGGGTCGTCGACGCCCTCCCGGCGTACCGGATCATGCTCCGGTCGCAGCGCATCACGGATCACCATGATCACGACCCAGGCTTGGGTGCAGAGCCTGATGACCACCGAGAGCCAGTAGATCCGATCGGGTGAGCTGTCCCCCGGTGTAAGGAAACCGCCGAGGTGCCACCAGATCGCAACGAAGTAGATCAGCTCGCCGGTGGTGAAGATCAACCAATCGCGCCACTTTGGCCGTGCCAAGATCATTAAGGGCAGCAGCCAGAGTACGTATTGCGGCGAGTAGACCTTATTGGTCATCAAGAATGCGGCAATCACCAAAAAAGCCATAGCACCGAAGCGTGGCCGGCGAGGCGCGTACAACGTCAAGATCAAAATGCCGATGCAGCAGATCAGGAACAAGCCTCCGCTGACCAAGTTGAGATAGGGCACAGGGTAGCCAGCGAGCGACAGCACGTACCAGATCGAGCCGAAGTCACCGCCGCGATCCCTGTTGTATTGCCAAAAGCTGAACCAGGCATCCGGCGCGAGCAGCAGTACCGGCAGATTGACGAGGCCCCAGCTCACCAGGAAGGTCGACATCGTCATCACGAAGTCAGCCATCTTCTTGGCTCGCATACAGAGCAGGAAGAGCGGACCCAGCAGAAGTGCGGGATAGAGCTTCGCCGCTGCGCCGAGCCCGAGCATGACACCTGTCAGTCCGGGTCTACGTGCGGACCAGAAGGCCATGGCAAGCGCAGTAAGAGCTACCGGCAGCATGTCCCAGTTGATCAAAGCGGCGGCAGCGACACAGGGCGAGACGGCCATCATCATGGCATCCCACGGTCGCCCTACCGGGGTACGCAGCAAGGCCCAGAGCGCGATCAAGAACAAGGCGCCGAGCAGCACCGTGTTCACGTCGACGAAGATCAACGTCGAGTTGATCCGTTGTTGATCGGTCAGCCCGGATCCCTGCAGACCGCCCAGCACTCGAGTGATCAGGCGCTCCAGCTCGAGAAACCAACCGGTGAGTACCGGATACTCCAAGACCGGGTAGTCACCGGAGTCCAGGTAGGGGGTGTTGCCCTGCAGCAGCCCGCGACCGGCGTACAGCAGCCCGATGTCGGAGTAGCAGAGGTATTTGAAGTGATCCGGCGGAGGTTGCCCTGCTTCGGTAATCCGGCAAGGTAGGCGGAACAGGACGCCTGTCAGGTAGACCAAAGTCCCGACCAGCAGCGTGACGCGCAGCGGATTCCACCAGGTCCTACCTGCGGCCGCGTAGCGCCCCAGCGGCCCGCCGATTCGCTGGCTGACTCTACTGACAAAATCGTCAGTCGCCGATGGCAGGGTCTGAGCCGATCGGGCCTCAATCACGGCTGGGACTCTGCTCAACCTCGCCCGCCGGTCGGATTCCCGCTCGGGACGAGGCGCCTCCAACGGGGCGATGATGTCTTGCCGCCCCCAGGACCTTGCTTGGGTTTTATGGCCGTTGCGTTAGGAGGTGTCGGCCACGTTGAGGGCCACTTCCCGGTCTGCTGTGGCTTGGGAGCCTCGGTGGTGGGCTCGTCGGTCGGTTGCAGCTTCTCCTGTGTCGTTTGGCTCGGCTGCGGGACCTCGTCCCTATTCACGTACGCCGGCTTGGGGAACTCCTTGACAGCTTGACCCTTGGTAGCGACCTTCATGTAGTCGGCCCAGGTCAGCGCGGGATAGGTGCCGCCGAAGAATGTGCTGTCGCCGGGTCGGGCGTAGTTGTCCAGATCACCGGTGCCACTGTTACCTGCGACGTACATGACCGCGGTTGAGATTTGTCGTGTGTAAGCCACAAACCAGGCCGAGACGATGTCGCTGGATCCGTCGGCGTTCTTCCGATCTTTGGTGCCAGTCTTACCAGCAATCGGGCGGTCTAAGGTCTGCACCGCACTACCGGTGCCTTCCTGGACCACATTGGAGAGTGCGAACGTGACGTCGTGCGCGATGTCTTCGCTGACCACACGCTTCTTCTCTGGATTCGCCACGTAGATGACTCGTCCCTTGCGATCCCGCACCTGGCTCACGACGTGGTCCGGCACGACGACGCCATCATTGGCGAATGTCGCGTACGCGCTGGCCTGGGCGAGCGGACTCACTTCCGCGGTTCCGAGCGGAATACGTGAGGTCTTGTCCCAGCCGGCACCCTTCGGGGCACCAACCGCCTGCGCCATCTTCATGATCTTGCGCGGTCCGTTGTCCATCTGGCTAGTCAGATCGACGAACGCAGTGTTGATCGAGTCTTTGGTCGCCGTGATCAGGTCCACCGATTGGCCGTACTGGTGGCTGAACTCATTACGGACCGGCTTGGATTCGCCGGGTGGGGTGAAGGTATTGCCATTGAACCTATCGAGCAGGCTGTAACCGTCCTTGAGTCCGGCGGCAAGGGCGTAGGTCTTGAACGTCGAGGCGGTTGGGCGCGGCGTGGTGGCCCAGTTGCGGGAGTTCTTGACAAAGTCCGGTCCACCGTAGAGGGCGATCACCTCGCCGCTGTTCACATCAACCGACGCTATCGCGGCATGCAGCTTCGATGACTTTCGCCCGACGGCTCTTGCCGATTGCTTGGTGTACTTCTGCGCTGACTCGACAGCGGCCTGCTGGGCATCCTTGTCAAAAGTCGTAATGATCTTGAGGCCGCCGCCGCTGATTTGCGAGGAGTCGAAACCGGCTGCACCAAGCTCACGTTCGACCATTTTCATCAGGAAGCCCTTAGGTCCGCCGTAACGCTGGTTCGCCGGGACCTTGGGGAACTTGGGCAGCTTCTGGGAGTACGTGCTCGCCTGGGCTGGTGTGATGAAGTTCATCTCGGCCATGGAGTTGATCACATAGCGGTAGCGACTGAGGATGCGGGCGTGATTGTCCTTATCTTCCGGGTCGTACATGCTCGGGTTGTTTACCACGGTGGCCAGGAAAGCCGCTTGCGGGACACTCAGTTTCTTGGCGTCGATGTTGAAGTATTCCTGGCTGGCCGCCTGGACGCCGTACGCGCCGTGTCCGAAGTAGATCGTGTTGAGGTAGCCGGCGAGGATGTCCTCCTTGCTCATCTTCTTGCTGATCTTGTAGGCGAGGAAAAGCTCCCGAAACTTGCGTTTCATGGTGCGCTCGGAGTTCAGGTACAAGATCTTGATGTACTGCTGGGTAATCGTTGAACCGCCCTGGACGTCCTGGTTCCGAGCGATCTTCCAGGCAGCACGGATCATGCCGCGGATCGAGATGCCCTTGTCGGTCCAGAAGGTGCGGTTCTCGGCGGCGACCGAGGCTTGCTTTATGGATTCCGGCATCTTGTCGAAGCTGAGCGGCGTGCGGTTCTGAATGGCGAAGTTGCCCAGCTCGCTTTTGCCGTCGTTGTAGTAGACGAAGGTGGTCGCAGTGTTGAACTCGGCGTTTGCGGCCGGGAGCTTTGTGGTGCTGTATCCGTAGACGACGACCGCCATGGCGCTGATCATCCCGAGGATGGTCAGCCCTCCGATGGTCAGCAAGATGCCGCGAACCCAGCGTCGGCCGGACTTGGTCGTTTTCTGGCGCGCGTCAGTGCCTTGGGGCCGCCAGTCGACGGGTCCCCAATGGGGATCAGCCATAGATGTCCTCAACCGTCTGCTGTCGGCGGGGAGGCTTGCGCTTCACCCCGTCACCCAGAAGATAGGAAAGGATCATGTGGTTCCAGCCGCAGGCTGGGCAAACTTCGACGACCACGACCTTGAACTCCCCGAATTCGTGTGCCATCTCTTCTAGTTCCGTGGTCCGCTTGATCCGCCCTGAGTACTGCCCTAACTGATCGCCGAACACGTACTGCAAGTTGACCAGCTCGTCCGATTCACATACCGGGCAATCCAGGCTGGACGGCTCACCGTGGTGCTTGGCCGCACGGATCAGCATGGGGTCGGCATCACAGGCCTCCTGCAGCGCGAGCCTGCGTCCTGGACGCCGCAGCGCCTGGAGTGTGGAGCGTCGCTGCAGCGCGTAGTCGATAACTTCGCGCTGGGACCACATGGGCAACAGCGTACGTGGACTCGGCGGTGAGGGCGACCCGATGTGATCTTTCGTGGAATCGGTGCTGGGCGGGAACTTCTGACTCGGTTTGGGCGTGCTGCGGCGGCTTGGGGGCGTTTTCGGCTTGAGCCACTCCGCATCAATTACCTGAGAGTTTCTGGGTCGAGGTGGCCTCTCTCGCTTCACTCCGCTTCACATCCTCCATCTCCACGCCATGTACAGACGATGCGGAGATGGAGTACCTGATGCGGCGTGGGACTGTGGCGGTTCTGAGATTGGTCCATAACGGTGGAGGGGCGTACCATCGTGCGTCGGCCGGGCCGCTCTCGGGGATGGGGTTCGGCTAACCGGGGCCATGGCGCAATTGGTAGCGCACTTGCTTTGCAAGCACGGCCCCCCTATCACTTCCTTTCACCGGCAGTCATTCAGAAGCCTTTGTACGCGGGGAATCTGCGGCTGAGACAAGCCCACATCACCTGCCATCACCGCTAATCCCCAGCAATTTGCACACACAGGTGCACACACATAGCCGCATTTTCAACATCAACAATTAAGCGGCCCGCCTGGAGTGGCGACTCCGAGACGGGCCAGGAGATCTATCACCTAGGAAGCGAGACCTCCATGTCCAAAATTACCGAATTGGCCAACGGTGCCATCACCGCAACCGATTCCATCATCATCGAGCTGATCGAAACCGACGAAACCCCTGCCGTCGTTATCGTCCGCTGGCCCGTCAAGGCGAGTATTCTTCACCCGCTTCGGTTCCCATCCGCTGCAGAGGCCGCGGCACGGATCTTTGCCAGTGCCGCTGTCCGGCTGGCGCAGATTCGACGCGATCGGCGGCTGTAAACCCGGGGTTGAACCAAGCCCTGCGACCGGTAGGC
>DATCXA010000283.1:0-3096 GCA_036566085.1 Propionibacteriaceae bacterium | reverse complement strand
GATGGTGAAGCGATGGCAGCGCCGTTCGCCGTGGACGGCGTGATCATCGGATTCGACGGCAGTGTGAGCTCCGGCAAGCAGACGATCGGCGCTGAAATGGCGAACATCTTCGCCGACCACGAAACCGGTCGCTATGCCGTGAAGGTGCAGTCGGTGAGGGCGCTTGGACCACAAGCCGTGATCTTGCGCGCCATCGCCGGATTAGTCGCGCCGGGCCGAAGAGCCATCAATGCCGAGACCAACTCTCATCAAACTGTCGTTGCCGAGGCGCAAGACGGCCAATGGAGGATTGTGCTGTTTCAGAACACTCCAGCTCAATTCCACGGCCGCCCTGAGCTGGTCGAGGACATGACTCGAGAGCTGCAAGCCGTTGCCGATGCGTCGACCTAACGACCTGCATCGTTCCTCACCTCGTCGGAAAGTGGTCAGAAGCGACAACGAAATCGCCGATTTGCATGTCGTTCGTGACCACATTCAGCCCTGCGGAGGATTTGAAGGCAGCGCGCCTAACCGGTGACCGGGTGGTTGGACTGGAAGAGGTTCTCAGGGTCGTAGCGCTGCTTAACCTCACGAAGGCGGGCGAGGACATCCGGCACGAATATGTGGGTTATGTCGAAGCTCTCCTCGACGTAGTTGAAGTAGCGCCCAGCGTCGTAGGGCTCGAGAGCCGCCTTGTAGGCCCCGAGCCAGACGCGGTTCGGCGCCATCGCTTCTGGCACCGGGACGAAGCCGACGGCGAACGTGACGAACGAGCCCGGCAGGGTGGCGAGCGCTCCAGCGCCCTGTGGTGCCCGGGAGAGAGCGCCACCGCCGTGGCGTAGTTCGACCGAGGCCAGTTGCGATCCCGAGCCTGGCCCAACCGCCTCGACGAGCGAGTCGATTGCCGACGCCGGCAGATCGTGAGTCAGCAGCGACTCGCTGGTATAGGGCACCGGCGCGGGGGGGTCCATGTGCAGCTCGGCGATACCAGCCGGCGGCTGGGCTTGAATCGTGTCCATGCCGGCGCTGCCCAGGTTGCGCAGCGGCACCACTAGCTCCTCGCCGTCTACCGGGTCGCCACAATAGATCACCTCGAGCACAGCAAATGATTTGCCCCGTACAGATTCCGGCACCTCGGGAATCGGCGGGAAGTTCATCAGCCGGCCGACCGACGTCATCTCCTCAGGCATTTCGCTGGTCCACTCACGCCACCCCTGCAGCACCTCGCTCGCCTGCTCTGCAGGGAACAGTAAGGCGCCCGCGAAGATCTCGGGCAACGGCACCAGATCGAACTCGAGAGCAGTGACGACACCGAAGCTGCCGCCGCCCCCACGCAGGGCCCAAAACAGATCAGGCTCATTGTCCGCGTCAACACGTATCTGCTCGCCACCGGCGATGACCAGCTCGATCGCAGTCACCCGGTTGCAGGCGAGGCCGTGTTTGCGATGGTAGAAACTGACCCCGCCGCCGATGGTGTAGCCGACAATGCCGACATTTGGAGCCGAGCCGTGCAGCGCAGCAAGACCCAGCTCGGAGGCCTTGGGCACGACATCCTCCCAAAGCGCGCCGGCCCCGACTCGGGCACTGCCCGCTTCGGCATCGATCTGCACGCCGCCGAGGCCCGCCGTCCGCACCAGCACGGTGTTGGCGAGGGAACCAAGCGGCACCGCATTGTGTCCGGTGCGCTGGGCCGCGACCCGCTTGCCGTCAGCGGCCGCGGAACGGACAACATCGCTCACGTCGTCGGCGCTACGCGGCACCGCAATGCCGGCGGGCTGCTGGTCGACCAGAATATTGAAGGCCCCGCGCTCGATGTTCCAGTTGACGTCTTGAGCGGTCAAAAGTGTTGTGGCCATGCCTGCCCCTAGTGAGCGAAGGAAGATGTGGCCGAATTATATTTCGTCTCGGTCTAATTTGACCTTCACAAAAGTGCTTCCGCCGAGCAGTCGAGATCAGATATCCGGTTGGACGTCGATGCCAGCCTCTTTACGCTGCTCGGGTGTAATCGGGGCTGGAGCATCGGTGAGCGGGTCCACGCCGCCACCGGTCTTCGGAAAGGCGATGACGTCACGGATGGATTCGGTTCCTGACAGGAGAGCACAGATCCGGTCCCAGCCGAAGGCGATCCCGCCGTGCGGTGGCGGGCCGTAATTGAATGCTTCCAGCAGGAAGCCGAACTTTTCCTGCGCTTCCTCCTTCGGCAGGCCCATTACGGCGAATACCCGCTCTTGGATGTCCCTGCGGTGGATACGGATGGAACCTCCGCCGATCTCGTTGCCGTTGCACACGATGTCGTAGGCGTACGCCAGCGCAGAGCGGGGATCGATGTCGAAGGTTTCCAGGTTTTGGGGCGCCGTAAAGGCATGGTGTACCGCGGTCCAGGCACCTGCTCCGACTGTGACATCGCCGGCCGCCAGCGCGACAGTTGCTGGCTCGAAGAGTGGGGCGTCGACGACCCAGCAAAAGGCCCAGGCGTTCTCGTCGATCAACCCGACGCGGCGCCCAATCTCCAGACGGGTGGCACCTAGGAGCGACTGCGCCAAGGTGCGCGGACCGGCAGCAAAGAATATGCAGTCTCCCGGTTCGGCACCGACCTCGGCGGCAAGCCGCGCACGCTCCGACTCCGAGAGGTTCTTGGCAACCGGGCCGCCAAGCTGGCCATCCTCGCCGACCAACACGTACGCCAGGCCGCGATGGCCGCGTTGCCGAGCGAACTCCTGCCATCCGTCCAGCTGCTTACGCGGTTGGCTGGCACCACCCGGCATCACCACAGCGCCGACATACTCAGCCTGAAAGACTCGGAATGGGGTCTGGGCGAAGTAGTCGGTCAACTCGACGATTTCTTGCCCAAACCGCAGGTCTGGCTTGTCGGTGCCAAAGCGGTTCATCGCCTCGGCGTACGTCAGCCTGGGCAGCGGGTTCGTTACCTCGACCCCGATCAAGCGCCAGATCGCCGCGATCAGTGCCTCGGTAAGTTCAATCACATCGTCTTGGTCCACGAAGCTCATCTCGACGTCGAGCTGAGTGAACTCTGGCTGTCGATCCGCCCGGAAGTCCTCGTCGCGATAGCAACGAGCGATCTGGAAGTAGCGCTCCATGCCAGCCACCATGAGCAGC
>DATCXA010000270.1:0-8773 GCA_036566085.1 Propionibacteriaceae bacterium | reverse complement strand
TCGCCCGGCGTGAACTCGGGCCACGATCAGACATTGATCTTGTGCTGCTGCACGACGGCAAGTCCTCGAGCGACATCGACACGTTGGCAGCAGACCTCTGGTATCCGCTTTGGGATGCGCGGATTCGCGTTGATCATGCGGTACGCACACCAGCCGAATGTGCCGAGGTCGCGGGGCGCGAGCTGAGTGCAGGTGTCGGCCTGCTCGACCTCCGGGTGATCACTGGCGACGCCGATTTAGTCAAGGGTGCGCGCACCGCCCTGCTGGACAGCTGGCGGGCCAACGCCCGTAAACGACTCCCGGAGCTGCTGGCCTCGCTCGATGAGCGCCTGGCCACCTTTGGTGATGCGGCCTATCTGCTCGAACCCGACCTCAAGGAGGCCCGCGGAGGCTTTCGCGATGTCTCGATGCTGCGGGCGCTAGCAGCCAGCTGGCTGACTGACCGGCCGCATGTCGGAATCCGCGAGTCGCATGGACGCTTGCTCGACGTCCGCGACGCACTCCATCTGGCGGCCGGCCGCACGCTCGATCGATTGATCTCCAGCGAGACGCAAGCAGTGGCCACTCGGCTGGGATACCACCACCCTGATGATCTTCATCGCGACGTGAGTTTGGCCGCCCGCCGGATCGGCCATGCCGTCGACCTGACCGTACGCGCTGCACGGCAGGCTGTCCCCCAGCACCGGGTGCTCAGCTTCATCAAGCGGGAGCGCAAGCCCCAATATGTCCAGGCCGACCATGGCTTGATCATCTCTTCCGGCGAGGTTGGACTAGGCCGCGGAATCAGCGCCGCGGATCCAGTCGTCGGCCTCCGGGCCGGGGCCCTTGCTGCGCAACGCGGGCTGGTCCTCTCCCCGGTAACGGCGGAACACCTTGGCAGGCAAGGCGAAGCGCTGCCGACGCCCTGGCCTGATGCGGCCCGAGAAGCATTGCTGGAGATGCTGTCTGCTGGGTCAAATGTCGTGCCGGTGTGGGAGGCGCTCGACCTCGCGGGCTGTATCAGCAGATGGATTCCTTCCTGGGAGCCGATCCGCGCTCGGCCCCAGCACAATCCGATCCACCGTCATACAGTCGACCGGCACCTGGTGCAGACCGTCGCGGAGGCGCAGCGGCATCTCACTCAGGTGGATCGGCCCGACATCTTGCTGCTGGCCGGCCTCTTCCACGACATCGGCAAGCTGCCCGGGGCCGGCGCGCATCACGCGGATCGGGGGGCGCCGATCGCCCGCGAGGCCGTCGCAGCGATCGGGCTTAGGCAGAGCGACGCCGAACTGGTCGAGCTCTTGGTGAGACACCATCTGACTCTGGCCGCATTGGCCACCAAGCGTGATCTCGCTGATCCAGCCACCTTGAGCGCCCTAGTCGAGGCAGTGCAGGGCCGGGCCGACATCCTGGACTTGTTGCGCTATCTCACTGAGGCAGACGCTCGCGCTGCCGGGCCAGCCGCCTGGTCGCCATGGCGGGCCCAGCTGATCAACAGCCTGGCCGACAACACCGAAGGGCTGCTGATCGATGAGACGACCCCAGTTGATGTCGCCCAGCTAGTTGATCTTGGCCTAGCCCGCTCTGTGAAACTGGACGGCAGGCCGCGGATCCGCGTGGAGCGCCAGCCTGGGGGCATTGAGCTGGTCATTGCGACGGCCGACCGGCTCGGGCTCTTTAGCGACACCGCAGGCCTGCTGGCCTCTCATTCAGTGCAGGTGCGATCGGCCGTGCTCCACACCGTGGAAGGCGTGGCCGTCAACACCTGGCGAGTAGACAAACAGCTGGCCACTGATCTGCCCGACACTGCGTATTTGATCAAGCAAATGAGCCGCCTCGAGGCAGGTGAGACTGGCATTCTGACGCCGGTGCAGCGCCGGGAGGCGCGAGCACATGGCAGCGGGGCCGTATCGAACCCGTACGTCGAATTGGTCCGCGATGCCAGCCAGACAGCGGCGGTCATTGAAGTCCGGACCGGCGACCGCGCCGGGCTGCTGTATGCCCTGGGCCGCTCGTTGAGTGAGATTCGGCTTTCGATCCGTTCGGCCCACATCAACACTCTGGCCGGGCAGGCCATCGACACGTTCTATGTGACTGAAGCGGACGGCTCCGCGCCGAGTCCGCAGCGCGCCCGCGAAGCGGTCGAGGCACTCACTCTGGCTGCAGGGCTCCCGGCCACTCCGGCCGCGTCAGCACGGTGCTAGGCGTTGTCTATGTTCGCTCCCGCAGCCGGTGCTCGAAGAGCGGTTGCGGCTTAGGTTCGCTCCGCGATCAAATCGTCTACTTCGGCCGATGTCGGAGGTTGTGCCCCACGCCGAGAGCAGACAATCGAGGCGGCCGCCGCGCCGCGTTCTAGCGAGGCTTCGAGTCCGAGCTGAAGCTTCACATATCCGTCGAGGAAACCGGCCATAAATGTGTCGCCCGCCCCAACCGTGTCAACCACCTTGGTGGGAAAGCCGGGCACCCGTGCGATGTCTCCGCCTGGCTCGATCGCCACTCCGCCGCCTGGCCCAAGAGTGATCACGGCAAGTCCCAGCCCGTACTGCTCAACCCAGATGCCGGCCATTTCGACTGGATCGCTGCCGGCCTTGCCGGTGCCGCCGGCTTCCGCCTTGGCCAGGAACTTGATGTCCTCATCGCTTGCCTTGACGATGCCTTGACGTCGTCCGACCGCCCGCAACCAGGGCTGCACCTTGTTCCAGTACTCATCAGGATCGGTGATCACTGTTGGTCGTACGTTGATGTCGTACGAAACCCCGGCCTGGACGTCACGCATCCAGTCGAGCAGCACCTCCGCGCCCGGACTGACAATGCATGACAACGAGGCGATGTGTAGCCAATCGTCACTCGACAGCGGCGGCAGGTCATCGATCTGCCAGCCAAAGTTAGCCGTGTCGTTGAAGTGAAAGGTGTAGCTCGCCGCACCTTGCTCGTCCAGACTCACAACGGCGATCGAGGTGGCTTGGGAAGACTCCGTCGCAAGGTCGAGCTTGACGTTTGCCTCCAGGATGTGCTGACGCAGCTGGCGCCCGAATGCGTCCCTGGAGATCCGGCCCAGAAAATGGGCATTGGCCCCGAGCTTCCCCAATGCGACTGCGGAGTTCATCGGGCCGCCTGCCGACAGGGCGAGCCAAGTTGAGCTGAATGAGTCATTGCTGCCGACGTCGGACTGGACCAGATCGATCAAGGCCTCTCCGCAGACCACGAAGCGAGTCATGGTCACAACTTAGTGGCTATTGCACCGCCGGGGCGGCCTTGCTGAGCAGCTGCTCACTACCCGGCCAACAGAGGCTGATCAGCATCTAACTCGGCTTGCATGTCATCTTTGATCTCTTGCCAGATCGATGGAGGAATTCCTCGTTCGCCGATGTCTGAGAGCAGTTTCCCCATCGAGTAATCCGGATCAACCTGAGAAACGCGCTCCCAACAACAGTTCACCAAAGCGCCGTGACCTGAGACCCAGGCGGCCATACCCAGAAGGCACAGCGGCGCTGGGGCCAGCACAGGTGGCACTCGGGTGACCACACTCCCCCACAATCGGACGTGGTCCTCGGCGTCACTGCGACCGATCCGCGCCCAAGCCGAATCGCGAACATAGATGTCGGTTACCAACAAACCAAGCAGTAGACAGTTCCTCTCGTCGAGTGCAGACGGATCGGCCATCGCCGAATCCATAATGCTGACGAGCAATTCTCCAGCGGCGGCACGGCTGTCGAACGGCTCGAGTTCAGCGAGGAGGTCCTCAACCGCGTCCACCAGGCGTGGCAGCTCTGCCTCGGGCGGGCCACTGATGGACGCCTCGAGCTCCCGCCGATTGGTCCGCACGCCGAGTCCGGCAAGGACGGCCGCGGCAGACATCGGATGGGAGCTGAGGTCATACGGTGTGCCTGCAAGGGGACAGCACTCCTCTCCACAGGTCAGCGACCACCACCGGCCATGTCCGACGTAAAGCACATCGGTCAGCTCGTGCTCGCTGAGCCGACCCATCAGGTGGGTCAACAGCCGGTTGGCCGGCAAGGACGCTGCACTGTAGGCAATCAGCGCGAGAGCGTCGGCACGTTCACGCTTGGCAAGCGCATCGATCCACTCCGCAAGCTCATCGCCGGCCGATTCGGGTGGAATATCGGTTCGCGTGGTGAGCTTGACACGACCGGATTTGATGAAGACAGCGACGAGATCTTCATCTGGGTGGAATCCGATCAGGTACGGGAGGAGGGCTAGAAGATCATCTGGCTGACGGACCTTGAGCCGGGCCCGTGCCTCCACCTCTGGCGGCCGGTTGCGACGTCGCCGTCGAGCTTTTCTGCGCCCTGACCTGCTGCGTACTGACGACTTTTCGGTGGCTGATTCCTGCGGAGGTGTCATATCGGAAGATTGCGTACGCGATGCCAAATCGTGCGCCCAACCGCAAATCTGTGGACAGTTAGCTGGCAGGGCGTACTCCCTGTGGACAACCAGGTCTCGGCAGCGAGGCAATCCTGCGCTACCGTGGTCGGAAATGGACGAGCCCAGCGGTTCAGAAAGCACCGGCATGGGACCGACGCCCAGCGGGCCGTCCTTCGTTCCCTGGGCGCCCGGCCCGGGAGACACGCCGCCCATCAAGCCCTCTGCTACACCGGCACGTCCGGCTCGGCCAGTCGCCAAGCGCATATCCAGACGTGCGAACTTCATCAGCGCAGGCGTCATTCTTCTTGTCGCGATCGTGGTCGCAGCGGCCAGCTTCGTCGCGCATTTCTCAGATACCCACGTCAGCGCTCCACTGCGCAGCAAGCAACCGCTCCCTCAGGTCAGCGCTCAAGGCGACCGGATCGAGTTCAGTACCACCGAAGGAAGCGGACAGTTGATCTTGCACCGACACTCCTGGGTGACTTACGGCCAGGTGCCGCCTACCTCGGGGAGCTATCTCCGGGTCGAGGTAGAGCTGATCTGCGACTCCGGCTCGGTTGACTATGACCCGTACAACTTCCAAGTCTTCGACCAAACCGGCCAGTTGTTCGAGACCGCGGTCGAAGGGGCTGGAGACGCCATGTTGGAGACGGGCACACTGCATGCCGGTCAGCGGGTTCGGGGCACCGTGGCCTTTGACATGCCCCGCAGCGAGGCGACGCTGTTGATGAGCGACGACTCGAACCAAACGGTGACGGCACTGAAGGTTCCTGACTGAGCGTACGCTGCCGGCATCCGCCAATAGGCTCAGCGCATGGTCCAGCTGGACGAACGGCACGCTCGAGGATGGGACGTTCTGCGGCTCTCCACTGACGCACTCACGGTGGAGATCATCCCTGGATTAGGCGGCACGATGACGTCGGTGACGCGCCGAGCTGATGGCGCGGCATTGCTTTGGTCGCCTCCGTGGGGACTCCGGCCACGTGGCAGCAGGTCACTGCCGGGTACCCCCGAGGCGCAGATGATCGATAGCCTCGCCGGTGGCTGGCAAACCCTGTTTCCCAACGGTGGCGACTCGGTCTTCGTGCACGGGGTGGATTGGGGCTACGACGGGGAAGCTCGCCAGACCTGGATGGACTGGGAGTTCACCGGGTCCTCAGTTCGGATGACTGGCCGTCTAATCCGTGCCCCGTTCGAGATCACCAAGATCATCTCAGTGCGCGACCACGAGATCACCGTCGGCGAGACGGTACGCAACGTGGGCCGGGAGCGTATCGAGACCATGTGGGGTAGCCAGCTCATGCTCGGCGGTGCGTTGCTGGGCCGGGAAACCGTCGTCTCCTCCGCCGCCGCGGTGGTACGTCCTGATCCGCAGACAAGCCCAGATATCACCTACGACGATCTGATGCCCTGGCCACGATCGCATGGGCCCGAGGCCATGATCAATCTGAGCCTGTTGCCGGAGCCCGACAGCGCAGAGACCAGATTGGTCTACCTCAGCGACTTTTCTCGCCCCATGATCAGCATCAGCCGGCCGTCGCATCGCATCGCGATCGAGCTGGAATGGGACGCCGAGGTATTTCCCTATGTGTGGTACTCGATGGAGGCTGGCGGGCGGAGCGGCTTTCCGTGGTACCGCGCGGGATATTTTCTATCTCTGACGCCGTGTACCAGCTGGCCGGCGCACGGTCTGAATGACGCACGTCGCATCTCCGACAGCACCGTCTTGATCGATCCCAGCGAAGTGTTGACAAGCTATGTCACGCTGCGGGTGCAGCCTGCCAGCTGAACCTGGTATCTCAGCGGAGTTCCTTGCGAATCACCAGCTTCAAGCCAGACCAGACCTGATCGATTGCACAGACCTTGACATCGACCAGCCCGCTGGCTGGCAGCACGATCTCTCGAATGACGTCCTCGGTCATATCAGTCTCGATCTTGCTCGCCCGCTTGGGCCAGGCGACCCAAATCATGCCATTAGGTGTGATCGCATTGATCAGACCGGGAAGGCGGGAGGCGAGGTCGGCCTGGCGCGTGATGAAGATCAACACCAGATCACGATGACCGGTCAGTCGGTGGCTGATCGTCACACCATCCGGCAGCTCGCCGAGGATAGCCTCAATCTCGGGCGGCGCTTCCAGTATCGCGATCGACATACCGGGCTTGATGCCCAGCTTCTGTGGCAATGGTGTGCCCGAATAACCGACTGTCACTGCTGACCTCCCGGTCAAAGCATGCACCCATTCGGTCGGTCGACGGCAAGCTTTCCTGGCAGATCGCGAGGTGTCGTGCTTGACTCGGCGACGTGACAGGACTGGAGGTTACCCACGCCGATGAGCCGCACTCCGGGGGACTGGCGAACCGGCTGAATTGGCTACGTGCCGGTGTGCTGGGTGCCAATGACGGCATTGTGTCGGTGGCCGCGATTGCGGTGGGCGTAGCCGGCGCCACACCACAGCTAGGGCCGATTCTCGCGGCGTCCGTAGCAGGCCTGGTCGGCGGGGCGATCTCGATGGCACTCGGGGAGTACGTCTCGGTAAGCAGCCAACGTGACAGCGAGCACGCCTTGATCGCGAAGGAGAAAGCCGAGCTGGCAACGATGCCGCACGAAGAGCTGGCCGAGCTGACGAAGCTGTACCAGGACAAGGGATTAAGTCCCGAGACCGCGCGTAAGGTGGCCGAGGAGCTGACAGCCAACGACGCGCTGGCGGCGCACCTGGATATCGAACTCAATATCGATCAGAACGACATTGTGAGTCCGTGGCGGGCCGCGTACGCCTCGGCCATCGCTTTCACGATCGGCGGCCTGCTACCAATCCTGGCGATCATCTTGTTCCCGGCCTCGATGCGGATATCCGCCACATTTGTTGCCGTTCTGGTCGCCTTGGCGATCACTGGCGCTGTCGGCGGTTACCTTGGCGACAGTCCGATCTTGCGGCCGATGGTTCGAGTCGTCGTCGGCGGCGCACTGGCGCTCGCGGCGACATTCCTTATCGGTCGGCTGCTTGGCACGACGGTTCTGAGCTGATGCCTGGAGGCGCCTAAGCCACGCTCATGAGGCACCCGACTCGAGCGGCGTACCCGCAAGCCCGATCCAGCCAGAATTCCAGTTTCCTCGACGGGTGCCTCGCTTGACGACTCATATGGAGAATCTGCGACCCATACAGCGGTAGCCAGCGCCCGTACGACCTGGATTGCCGGATAGAGGTGACCGGGCACCACCGAAGGGACCAGCCTGGGCCACCAGTTCGGGGAACGGGTACATCGGACTCCACACTCCTCATCTGTGCGGGTAACTCGTTCAAAGCCACACATGATCAGATTGCGGTACTGATCACCTGATACGGCCTGATACGAGTTCTCGCAAGATAATTCGAGGTTGGTCGCACTACGGTTTGGTATGAGCTCGGGTGATTCAGGATTTCTGGTCGCCAGGCTCCGCATATCCCGTTTCCGGGATGTCCGGGCCGCCAGGCGGGTCTAGTGGGCGATCCGGGTCGACCTGCTCAGTGTCCTCGGGCGGATCCAGTGGACTATCGGGATCAACCTCAGGCTCGGGCTTGTCAGGCTTGCTGGACGAGTCATCGAGATCGATCAACGGCTCAGATTCATGAATCGACATGGCTGAATGAGCCTCCTCTCACGCACTGGAGGTTACCCGCGAATACAGCTTCCATTCCGCTGACAAGATCGCACACCACCAGAGCGGGAGCTGTCCGAGTTCGGCGGTATCAGAGAGACTGGTTTGGCGGCGCCAGGCAGGCTGGGAGCCAGCACTTGTTGCTGGACAGGCACCGCCTCGCAACCGAGACACGGAAGGTGAATGATGGCAGATCGGACGGCGCCGCGCCCTGGCTGGGCCGCCCTTGTCATGCTGTTGCTGCTTGCTGGACTCTGGATGCTGGAGTTTCTTGATCAGCTGAGCGGCCATCAGTTGGACCAACTTGGCATTCATGCTCGCGAAGTCGACGGCATGCCTGAGATCTTCACAGCACCCTTCCTGCATGCCGGTTGGGATCACCTGCTCAGCAATTCATTGCCGTTCTATATTCTCGGGTTCCTGGTGCTGCTGAGCGGTCTGGCCCGATGGCTCGCCTCCTCGCTGATTATCATTGTCACCTCCGGAGTGGCCGCGTGGTCCCTGACGCCGGCCCACACGATCATTCTCGGTGCGAGCGGACTGATCTTCGGCTGGCTGACCTACCTTTTGGCTCGCGGTATCTGGTCCCGACGGCCAGCCCAGGTCATCGTGGCGGCACTTGTACTGCTCGTCTACGGAGGGCTGATCTGGGGCATCTTTCCCAGCGGCGCTGGCATCAGCTGGCAGGCGCACCTCGGAGGCGCCATTGGTGGCGTAGTGGCTGCTTGGCTGCTGCATCGGCGATCAAGCCGGCGGCAGCTCGTCACC
>DATCXA010000251.1:0-3455 GCA_036566085.1 Propionibacteriaceae bacterium | reverse complement strand
TAGCGCCCGACCGCGCCTCAGTCGTCGCGGCCACCGAGCTCGCGGCATCGCGGACCTGGCTCGGCGTCGGTACCGATTCCAGAAGCGTATGGGGATCTTGCGCTGGTGGCGGTCAGCTCTACGAGACGGTGGTGGACCTCGGCTTACCTCCCGCGTACGCCTGCAGCTGCCCAAGCCGGAAGGTGCCCTGCAAGCATGCACTTGCACTGCTCCTGCAATGGAGCGACGGTCTAGTGCCCACCGGCCAGCCCCCGCCGTTTGCCGCTGCGTGGCTGGATGCACGGGAATCACGGAAGGAAGCGTCGGAGCCTGCGAATGCCGGGCGGCAACGTGGCGATCTGGTCGATCCAGCCGCCGCTGCCAAGCGAGCTGCGGCGCGCGCTGATCGAGTGGCCGCAGGACTCGACGAGCTCGACCAGTGGCTCTGCGATCAGATACGCACTGGCATCGCCGGTTTGGACCGAGCTGGCTACGCCCACTTTGACGCGATGGCCGCCCGCATGGTCGATGCACAGGCACCAGGGATCGCCGGCATGCTGCGCACTATCCCGGCTGACTTAGCGGGCGTAGGGTGGCCGAGCCGGGTGCTGGAACAGTTGGGTGCCCTCCACCTGCTCATTTCGGCGCATCGACGGCTTGATGAACTGCCGGCCGAACTTGCTGCGACGGTTCTCTCCCGGATCGGATACTCGGTCAGCAAGTCCGAGGTCTTGGCACTGCCTGGCGTCCTCGATCACTGGTTCGCGGTCGGCATGGTCGACACCGCGGAGTACCGGCTGGATACCCGTCGCGTCTGGCTCTACGGCGCGGCCACCGGCCGGTGGGCCGTGATCATGAGCTTCGCACCGCCAGGCGGCTTCCTCGACGACACAGTGCGAGCTGGTTACCTACTCAACGCCCACTTGCACTTTTACCCTGGCTCTGGACAATTCCGCGCTTTGGTGGGAGAGCAAATGACCGCGACTGCCGGTCCGACGATGCCGCCAGGCGAGTCATTCGCCGCCGTACGAGCTCGCTTTGCCCAGCTCGTGGCGGCCGATCCATGGGTCTCTCGGATGCCTGCGGTGATCAACGCCGCTCCTGTCCCGAGCCCTGGACGATGGCGCTTGCGAGCCACCAGCGGCGAGTGCTGCGACATGATCGAGCTTCCCGAGGAGCCCTGGCCCCTGCTCGCTCGTTCCTGCGGCGAGCCAATCCAGGTTTTCGGAGAGTGGACGCCCCGCGGTTTTCGGCCGCTGAGCGTACTCGGTACCGATGCGACCGAGCCCTTCAGCACATCTGTTGTCTCACCGGCGGCCTGAAAGCGTGTCGTGGGAGGAGGTCGTGACGACGGGACTCATCGGTACCGACCGGCGCGCCGTGCCCGACGACTTGCCGCAGGGTTGGGCCGTCGAGCTTGATCAAGTCCTCGATCCCGCGCATGCCGTGTTGTCACTCGCCGCCCGGCATCGTGCTGCGAATCGTGCGGGTGGTCGGCTGCCGTCGTGCCCGCCGGGTCCTGCCGCTCCACCGACCCGCGAGCCGGTCGCAAGCCGTGCGGCGCATGAGATCTTGGTACGCCTGCTGTCGCCACCGCAGATCGATCTGCTGAACCTCTGGTTGCGCACGGCCGCTCATTACGGCCAGCACACAGCGGCCGCCTATTGGACTCCGCTTGCGATGCTGGCCGCTCGCACCACCGAGCTTGACCGCGCGGCACTGGCCGAAGCTGTAGGCGACCGTGGTGTGTGGTTCGTCGAGCAGAATCCGGAATGGGCACGACTTGCCAAGGGGCTGCGGGCTCACCCGAAGGAGCAGCATTCCTCAGAGCCCAGCGACTCAGGCGTTCAAGTTACCGAGAATGCCCTACGTGCCGATCCGGAGCTGATCTTGCGGGTTCCTCGTCCCCCTGGCCTGGAATTCCAGTGGCCGGTCGAACTTACCCGAACAGTCCTAGCGATTATTGCCAGCGACCAGCTGCAGCAACGCGCCGTCCGCTACGCGGCCGCAGTCGGGGCCCGGCTCCCGCTACATCACTATGAGCTGCTGCGATCGGTCGTGCAGCACATCACGGCGCGAGGACAAGCACTGACGCCGGCCGGACTGCGGTCTGTACGTGCGGCACTTCTCGCACTCGAGCGTACGGTCTGGCTTCGTATTGAGATGCAGCATGCCTTCTCGAACGAGCCGATGATGGTGCAGCGTTTGGAGATACCACCGTGGTGATGTCCGTGCTGGCCCTCGGGGTGATCGCGAGCAAGAACGAGGAGATTCAGTGAGTCAGCCGTTCGATGGGGCCAGCCAACCACTGCGGCCGCATGCAGAGCAGGAGTATCAGGCTGAGTTGGCTGCACTGCGGGCCGTCGATGACCGGCCGCGGCCACCGCATTGGCGGCTGTCGCCCTGGGCCGTGGTGACTTATCTGATGGGCGGCGCATTGGACGACGGCACGCTGATCTCGCCGAAGTACGTCGGCTCCCGCCGGCTGATGGAGGTGGCGGTGGCAACCTTGGCTACCGATCGTGCGCTGCTGCTCCTCGGTGTGCCGGGTACGGCAAAGTCTTGGGTATCTGAGCACTTGGCGGCCGCAATCTCCGACGACTCGACGTTGATGATCCAGGGCACCTCCGGGACAGCGGAGGAAGCGATCAGATATGGCTGGAACTATGCCCGGCTGCTCGCCGAGGGCCCAAGCGAGCGAGCCCTAGTCCGCTCACCGGTGATGGTTGCCATGGAGCGCGGCGCCATTGCCCGGATCGAGGAGCTCACGCGCATCCCCGCCGAGGTCCAGGACGCGCTAATCATGATCTTGTCCGAGAAGACCTTGCCGATTCCAGAACTTGGCCAAGAAAGTCAGGCTGTACGCGGCTTCAATGTGATTGCGACGGCCAACGACCGCGACAAGGGGATCAACGAACTGTCCTCGGCGCTGCGCCGCCGCTTCAACACCGTGGTGATGCCACTCCCGGACAACGAGGAAGACGAGGTGAACATCGTCACGACTCGAGTGGCCGACCTCTCGTCCTCTCTGGAACTACCCAAGATCCCGGCCGCGGTCGATGAGATCCGCCGGGTGGTGACTGTGTTCCGTGAACTCCGATCCGGCGTTACGGGAGACGGCCGCACCAAGCTCAAGTCGCCCTCCGGTTCACTCTCCACAGCGGAGGCGATTTCGGTGCTTACTAGTGGCATCGCGCTGTCAGCGCACTTCGGCGACGGTCATTTGACACCGGCCGACGTCGCTGCCGGCATCGTTGGTGCAGTAGTCAAAGATCCCGTCGCCGACCGGGTCGCGTGGACCGAATACCTCGAGGTAGTCGCTCGCGAACGAGAGGGCTGGTCAGAGTTCTATACGGCCTGCCGCGAGGTGTCGTGACGACAACGGTGCCGCCTGCTGCGGTTGATGGTCACGTCGTCGGCCCCACCGGCGAGGACGCTGCCGAGGAGAGACCGCCGGTCGAGGTGTTCGGCATTCG
>DATCXA010000208.1:0-3427 GCA_036566085.1 Propionibacteriaceae bacterium | reverse complement strand
GCGGCGCGGGCATCCAGTGGCTGTTCAAGATCAAGAAGGTCGGCACATAGATCCCCGTAGGCCCGACGCAAAGGAGCGAAGGCGGCAAACATGGCGCTAGCGAGATACATCGGACGCAAGGTGGCATGGACCCTCGTGGTCTTCGTCGTCGCCCTGCTGCTGAACTTCCTCCTTCCTCGCCTCATCCCGGGCAATCCGGTCGACGCCATCGTCGGCCAGCTTGCTCAGGGTGGAGGCGCCGGAGGTGAACAACTGCAGCAGATCCACGAGCAATTCATGAAGGAGTTCGGCCTCGACAAGCCGCTTTGGCAGCAGTTCTTCATCTATATCGGCAACGTGTTCCAGGGTGACCTCGGCACGTCGTTTGCGCAGTATCCAGCCTCGGTCAACACCCTGATCGGGCAGGCGCTGCCCTGGAGTATCGCGATCATGCTTCCGGCGATCATCGTCGGTTGGATTGTCGGCAATCTGCTCGGAGCAGTGGCCGCGTTCAAGGGCGGCTGGCTGGACCGGGGCGCCTTCATTGGGTCACTGTTCCTCTCCAGCGTCCCGCCATTCGCGCTGGCCATCATTCTGCTGTTCCTTGTCGCCGTGAAGGGGGGCGTCCTGCCGGTCGGTGGGGCGTACTCCTTCGGTTTGTCGCCGGAGTTCTCCTTGGCGTTCTTCGGTGACGCTATTACCTACTGGTGGTTACCGTTCTGGTCGCTCGTCCTGGTCTACATCGGCGGCCAAGCGGTTGGCATGCGGTCCATGGCCATCTACGAGCTCGGCTCGGATTATGTGAACTACAACCGCGGTCTGGGCGTCAAGGAAGGCCATACGGTCCGCTATATCTTCCGCAATGCCATGCTGCCGCAGTTCACCGGCCTGGCTCTGTCCATTGCCGCCCTCATCACCGGCGGCCTGATCACCGAGCTGGTGTTTTCCTACCCCGGCCTCGGCAGCTTGTTGTTCGCCGCCATCGGCCAGAACGACTACCCAGTGATTTCGGCGATCACTCTGTTGATCACGATCGCCGTACTCATTGCCAACCTCGCCGCTGACATCCTCACCGGCTTCATCGATCCCCGGATACGGGCAGTCCAGAGCGGAGAGCGCTAATGAGTTTACGTGGGCTGAGTCCTAGGTTTTGGGTGGCTGCCGTACTGGTCGCCTTCGTAGTCCTCGTGGGGTTGATCGGACCACTAATCGTGTCGACCAGCCCGGATGCCACCGTCGGCGGGCTATATGACAAGCCGCGATGCTGCGGCCCTCTCATCCTTGGTGCCGACAATGAGGGCCAGAGCGTCATTTCCAATCTGGTTTACGGCACCCGGACCTCGCTGATCATCGGCCTGCTGGCCGGCCTCATTGGAACCGCGATCGGCCTGGTGGTCGGTCTAGTTGCCGGCTACCGCGGCGGCTGGGTAGACGATGTGCTGAGCGCCATCGTGAACGTCGGCCTGGCCATCCCGGTGCTAGTGATCATCATCTTGGTTTCGGTGTCACTGCCGAAACGCAATCTCTACACCCTGGCTCTGGTGATCGGATTTACTGCCTGGTTCTGGGTGGCTCGCGCAGTACGCGCACAATCCAGCAGCATCCGAACCCGCGAACACATCGACGTAGCGAAGCTCTCCGGAGCCGGATTCTGGTCAATCCTGCGCCGCGACGTGCTGCCTTACCTGCTCTCGTATGTCGTTATGGCGTGCATCCTGCAGATCTCCGGCGCCATTTTGTTCGAGTCCACGCTGAGCATGCTCGGCCTGGGTGCCTCGAACACAACCAGTCTGGGCACGATGCTCTATTGGGCCATTCAGTGGGGGTCGGTACGAACCGGAGCCTGGTGGGCGTTCGTCCCTCCGACATTCATGCTGACCTTGATCGTTTTCTCCTTGCTGCTCCTGCAGTCCAGCCTCAATGAGGTGTTCAACCCGCGGCTACGTCGCGGTCGGGCCGCCCGCAAGAGGGCTAAGGACGAAGGCGAAGAGCTCGAGGAAGTGACGGTCGAGGGCGAGGACGCCGGTCCAGTCGGGAGCGGTGGCTTCTTGGAGACACCGGTTTCGGCAGGACGTGGGGAGACGCGCTGATGGGCACCCTGGTCAATGCGGAGAACATCCGCGGGGTGTATTACACCGAAGGCAAGGATGTGGTAGCCGTCGACGATGTGTCGATCAAGATCGAGGAGGGCGAGGTTCTCGGGCTGGCCGGCGAGTCCGGCAGCGGAAAGACCACCCTCGGGTCGATCATCTCGCTCATTGCTCGGCCGCCGCTGCATGTGGAGGAAGGCACGCTGGAGATCGACGGCCAAGTGCAAGAGCTGGGTGGCCATGCCAAGATTCCGCGTACCTGGCGTGGGGCGGTGGTTTCGATGCTGCCGCAGGGCGCGATGAACTCAATCAGCCCCACGAAGCGGATTCGCCAGCTGGTCTACGACGTCATGCGGTCACACGAGAGCAAGATCTCCAAGGAAGAGGCGCTCGACCGCGCTCGGGAACGGCTGACGACATTGGGTCTTCCGCCCCGCGTCCTCGACGCGTATCCGCACCAACTCTCCGGAGGCATGAAGCAGCGCACGGTGACGATCATCAGCACGCTGCTCAATCCGCGGCTCCTGGTTGCCGACGAGCCAACTTCGGCACTCGATGTGACATCGCAGAAGATCTTGATCGAGATGCTGCTGGAGATGCTGGAGAAAAGGATCATGTCTGGGGTGATCTTCGTAACCCACGACCTGCCGGTACTCCGCACCGCGGCGAACAGGATTGCCGTGATGTATCAAGGCAAGATCGTTGAGCTGGGACCCACCGAGATTGTGGTGGAGCGTCCGGAGCATCTGTATACCCAGGCGCTGATGAGTTCGGTGCTGGCGCCGGAGCCGGCGTACGCGAATACCAGAATCGAGGGCATGAGCAGCTTCGACCGCTCCCTCTTCGACGCACCGGCGGTGATTCACAAATGACTGAGGAGATTTACCGGGCAGAGCACATCGTCAAGACATTCGGCCACGGCAAGAACCAGGTCCAGGCGGTCAAGGATGTCTCATTTGGCCTCGAGAAGGGACAGGTCACCTGCATCGTTGGCGAAAGCGGTTCAGGCAAGTCAACAGTGGCCAGGATGGTGCTTGGCCTGATGCCCATCACATCGGGCAAGCTGATCTTTCGGGACAAGGACGTCACGAACCTCAAGGGACGGGCTCGTACCGAGTATTGGCGAGACGTGCAGGCAGTCTTCCAAGACCCGTTCTCCGCCTTTAATCAGTTCTTCACCGTGGGCAAGCTCCTCGACCGCTCAATGTTGATGGTCGGCAAGGACGTGGGCCAGGAGCGCTTGGAGGAGTCGCTGGGATACGTTGGCATGGACCTCAGCGTGTTGGCCCGCTATCCGCACCAGCTCTCGGGCGGACAGCGGCAGCGCGTCATGATCGCGAGGGCGCTCATGATGCAAC
>DATCXA010000205.1:0-2036 GCA_036566085.1 Propionibacteriaceae bacterium | reverse complement strand
GCCGGATGATCTTCTACGACGACGACACGGCGGGGACTCCCGAAGAATCCCCAATCGCCGCTGGCCCAGCTGGCTAGCAGTAAGGACTTGGAAGCCGCCGTTCATGCCATCGAAACTTTCTCAGAATTCACAACCCTATCTTTACGAGATCAACACCTGGCCCTGGCTAGAAGCAATTAGCAGGACCGAAGGCAGGGCTATTGATCTTGGGACGGTTCCCGACCGCTACTGGGATGAGATTGCTGATCTTGGATTCGACGGCGTTTGGCTGATGGGAGTCTGGCAGCGCAGCCCCGCCGGCATCGGAATCGCGCTGACCAACGACGACCTGCGGGTGAGCTTCGACGCGGCTCTTCACGATTGGCAAACCTACGATGTTGTGGGATCTCCCTACTGCGTACGCGGCTATGTTGTCGACGATCATTTCGGTGGACGAAGCGCCCTAGCGAGCGCCAGGGAGGCCCTCGCGGCGCGTGGTATGGGCCTGATCTTGGACTTCGTCCCCAACCATGTGGCTCCTGATCATCCATGGACATCGAGCAAGCCGGAGCTGTTCGTGGCCGGCACGGCCGACGAGCTGCGAACGGACCCGAAGTCCTTTGTTGAGATTGACGGTCATGTCTTGGCCAATGGCCGAGATCCTTACTTCCCGGCATGGCCGGATGTCGTTCAGCTGAATGCCTTTGCTCCGGCCTTGCGCGCTGTTGTGATCGAGACGCTCAGCGAGATTGCCGAGCAGTGCGACGGTGTCCGTTGCGATATGGCCATGCTGGTCATGAGTGACGTTTTTGCACGAACCTGGGGTGGTGATCGCGTCGGTTCCGCGCCAGAGTCGGACTATTGGCCGACAGTGATCCCCGCCGTCCGCGAGGCGCATCCGGGATTCTTGTTCCTCGCCGAGGCCTATTGGGATCTGGAGTGGGCGTTGCAGCAACAGGGCTTCAACTACTGCTACGACAAGCGACTGTACGACCGGATTTTGCACGGTCCTGCCGAGCAGGTGCATCTTCATCTGCTGGCCGACGATCAGTATCAGCACGGCCTCCTACGGTTCGTGGAGAATCATGACGAGCCGCGGGCTGTGTCGGCATTCGGTTCGGCTCGCTCGCGAGTCGCTGCCGTGACGGCGCTGACCCAGACCGGCGCTCGGCTGGTTCACAACGGCCAGATGGAGGGAGCGACGGTGCACCTTCCGGTGTTTCTCGGCCGGTACCCGTCCGAACCGACCGATCCCGATTTGATCAGCTTTTACCGGTCGTTCCTAACGGCCACCGCCGATCCGACCTTCCGAGACGGTCGCTGGCAGCTCTGCGACCGATCAGGTTGGCCTGGAGATGACAGGTATCAAGATCTCCTCGCCTGGTGCTGGCACGGCGTCACGCGGTGGTTGATCGTGGTTAACCTCAGTGATGGCACGCGAGCCGCTGAGGTGCGAACACCATGGGCCGACCTCCGGGGCCGTCAGTGCCACCTCAACGACCCGACGCAGAACATCGCGTTCGCACGCTCAGGTGATGATCTTGTAAACGGGTTGTTCGTCGAGCTTGATGCATGGAAGTGGCACATGTTCCGCGTAGAGCCGCGCTGAAAATGGGAGGCTGAAGGACACCGGACCGGTCACAAGACGACCCCTATCTGCGGACCTCGGACTACGCTCGCGCCAGGTTGCCGCGCAGGACTTCGATCACCGAGGAGTCGTCGCGACGGCCGAGTCCTGCCCGGTGTCCGGCGAGGAATAACTGTTCGGCGGCGGATGCGAGGGGTGCCGGGAAACTGGTCGCGCGCCCGGCATCGAGGACGAGCCCCATGTCTTTGACAAAGATGTCGAGTGCGCTCTTTCCCTCATCGGACGGTTGGACCATACGCTCACCGCGGTCATTGAGCATGAAGGACTCAGCGGCGCCCTCGCGGATGACCTGCCACGTTGCGGCCGCGCCAAGGCCCAACGCCTTGGCGTAGGCGAGGGCCTCAGCGGCTGCCGCGATGTGTACTCCGCACAGCAGTTGGTTGGCGAGCTTCACCTTCTGACCGTCACC
>DATCXA010000204.1:0-4115 GCA_036566085.1 Propionibacteriaceae bacterium | reverse complement strand
CCGGTGGAGGCCGCTTCGACGGTGCATCCCGCCCCGCCTGCTGTTAACCGACAACCCACCTGTCCACGACGGTCGCCTGGCGTCGTCCGGACTGCACCCGTCGGCAATGGCCAAGCCGGTGAAGCACAGCCGACCGTGGCGCTGACCTTTGATGACGGCCCGGGTCCATCGACTCCGGAAGTGCTGAATGTGCTGCAGCAGAACGGCGTACCCGCAACGTTCTTTGTGATCGGACAGAATGCGGCCGCCGAGCCGGAAATGCTGCAAAAAATCGTTGCGGCCGGCAACGCCATCGGCGATCACACCTGGTCGCACCACATTCCAAGCGCTAAAGCAGGTTGGAAAGCTAGCACACTGAAAAAGGAAATTGATCACACTCGTCGAGCGATCACCGATGCCACAGGGCGAGAGCCATGCCTGTTTCGTCCGCCTGGGGGAATCATCAAAGGCGCTGCGGGGGTTGTCCATGCCGCAGGTCTTTCGATGATCTTGTGGTCAGTCGACACTCGGGACTGGGCCGCTCCGCCGAATAAGAAATTTGCACCCATCATCCAGAAACGAGCGGCAGCCGGGCTCGAGCAGAAGCATCCGGTGATCTTGCTTCACGATGGCGGCGGCAATCGGGTGGCAACTGTTGCCGCGTTGGTTGGGATCATTGACGACTACCGCTCCCACGGCTACAGATTCGTCACCTTGAACGAACCGCGGTAAGCCGGAGATCGATGTGCCCGAATCTTGTCGAAGGGCGGCGCTCAGGTCTCCAACACATACGTTCCGGGCGCGTCGGTGATCGGTCGGTATTTACGGTTGCCCATCCGCGGCGGTTTGCGCATCCCGCCAGCTCTCTCACCGATCCATTGAGCCCAGTCTTCCCACCACGTCACTGGATGCACGGTCGCCTTTTTCAACCAGTCGTCCGAACTCTCCGGTAGTGGCCGGTCACCCTCCAAGACATGATGAATCGATTTCGGGCTCGGCGGATTTACGATGCCGGCGATGTGACCGGAGTTTGAGAGCACGAAACGTACATTCCCACCTGGCAACAAAGCACCGACATAGGAGCTCCGCCACGGCGCAATGTGATCTTGCTCGGCAGCCAGGAAGTACAGATCTTGATCAACTTCTTCGAGATCAAGCCGTTGTCCTGCTAGTTCCATGATGCCCCGGGCGAGCTCGTTGCCTAGATAGCAACTGCGCAGGTAGAAGCTGTGCATCTCCGCAGGCATCCGAGTCGAATCATTGTTCCAGCTGAGCAGGTCGAACGCCGGCGGTTCCTCTCCCATCAGCCAGCTCGTTACCGCATAGTTCCAGATCAGGTCATTGGTTCGGAGCAGGTTGAAGGAGCGCTGCATCTCCTCCTTCGGCAGGAAGCCGGTGCGCTTCATGGTCCGCTCCAGCCGACGGATGGACGCTTCATCGGTGAAGACGCCGAGTAGCCCCGGTTCACTGAAATCGATCAAGGTATTCAGGAAGGTTGCCGAGTTGATCAAGTCCAAGCCAACGGCGTCGAGGTAGGCAAGAGTCGCCATAGTGAGGGTGCCGCCAAGACAGAGCCCGAGGAGATTGACCTTCTCTGCACCTGTGATGTCGCGTACCACCTCGAGAGCCGCAATAGGTCCAGAGATCAAGTAGTCGTCCATCTTGACATGACGCATTCGCTCATCAGGATTGCGATAGCTGATCATGAAGACGGTATGCCCGTGATCGACTGCCCATTGCACGAGACTGCGACCAGGGGCCAGGTCCATGATGTAGTACTTGTTGATCCACGGCGGGCTGAATAGCAGCGGAATCTTGTGCACCTCGGCAGTGCTAGGCGCGTACTGGATCAGCTCCATCAATTCGTTGCGGAAGACCACCTTGCCCGGTGTGATCGCCATGTCCTTGCCGACCGCGTGCGCATCCGGAACAACCTGCCGCGGCACGCCCCGATTGGTGCGGAGATCATGGATGAAGTTGCGCGCGCCCTTGGCCAAGGACAACCCGCCGGTCTCCAACGCCTTCTTGATGACCGCAGGGTTTCCCGGGATGAAGTTGGTCGGAGCCAGTGCGTCGATCATCAGCTGAACCGCGAACTCGGCCTTCTGTTTGGTAGCTGGAGGCGTATCGGTGTCGCGCACGATGTCAAGGAGCGCTTGTTCCCAATCGTGGTAGATCTCTCTCAACCACCAATACCCAGCGTTCTCGCTCCATGCCGGGTCGGTAAAGCGCCGGTCCTTGCCATGCTTGGGCGCGTACGACGGAGTGCCTCCGACAGCACGGACGGTTGCGGCTGTGGTCGCTCGGAGCATTTCGCCGGCTGCCCGTCCCAGAGCGCCGGCGACTTTATCCGGATGGGAGACCGCGGAAAGGCTCATCTGAAGCAAGGGAGAGAACACGGCAAGCGGGTCAAGCCGACCCATCAAGTCGCTGCCATCGAGCAAGTTAGCACCAGTTGTCAGAACCTGGGCATACTCATCGCGCACGGCCTCGTCAATGGTGTCCCAATCATCATCCGCGCCGGGCTGCGGACGTGCTGCTTCGCTCATCAAGTCCTCCGACCTTTACGGCGTTTGACAGTGACGTGACGGAGTGCCTGATACGCCTCAACCAGCGATCGGCGCTGGGAAGCAGTCAGGTCAGGATCGGATTGGATGGCCTCAACGACTTCCGCCGACCCATCCGCTGGCTGATCGCTGCGGAGTAGATCGGCGGAAACATTGAGGGACTCGGCGATGGCCCGAAGAACCGCCTCCGATGGGGCACGAAGCCCACGTTCGATTTGGGAAAGGTACGGGTTGGAGATGCCTGCCATCGTTGCGACTTGACGCATCGATAGCTCGGCCAGCTCTCGTTGTCGACGGATGATTTCGCCGAGTCGCAGCTGATCATCCGTCGACTGCTGTGTTGTCACAGCTTGAGCATAAGGCTTACTTCAGGACGTCACGAGCAGCGGAGACGTACGCCGCGTTGACCTCGCTGATGAACTCGTTCTGCGCCTTCACAACGGTGCTCACCCAGTCGAGCTGGGTGGCTTCCGCGACCTGCTGCCGGAAGTCGACGTAGCTAGCAATCGCCTTCTCGTAGCCGTCGAGGACCGCGTTGCCAGTCTTCTTGCCGCTCTCGATCAACTTCTCATTGACGACGCGGTAGCGCTCGCTGACATCGCCGAAGCCCTCGGTAAAGTCGCCCAAGACCTCGGTGCCCTTCTTATTCGTAGTCGTAGCCATGATGTTTCTCCTTGGATGGTTGGGTACAACGTCTTCTATGTTAGCCGAAAACTGCTAGCTTGGCTAGCGGGCTCGTGCGAGATGCATCACAGTAGTTCTCTCTAGGATGGTTGCCATGAATCCAGAGCCGGAGTCCTCGGGGAATCTGGTTGGCGAGATCATTCGCCGGCAACGCGAGTTAGCAGAGCTGTCCATGCGTCAGGTCGCAGCAATGGCTGGCATCTCCAACCCGTACCTGTCTCAGATAGAGCATGGACTCCGCGCCCCTTCGGCCGACGTACTTGACACCATCGCTGCGACCCTGGGTATTCCCGCCGAGGCGCTGCGACCACGGGCCAGTGATGATGATCATGGCCCCACCGAGGATCATGATCAAGAGGAAGATCGGCCGGATGAGCACACCTCGCTCGTTGCGGCGATATCGAATGATCCAGGATTGACGGCCCGACAACGCCGGGCTCTTATCGAGATCTATAGCGCGATGACAGAGGCGACTACAGCACGCCGCAACCGGCGTAGCTCCTAGATCGAGATTGAGCTCCCATGGCGCGGCAAATTCGAGTCAGTCGATGACTACATCGGCAGCTTTCCGGCTGAGGTAGAGACGATCCTCCAAGCGGCCCGAGAGACGATCCATGCTGCAGCTCCTGACCTGCGCGAGTCGATCAGCTACGGAATCCCCACCTTCAGCGTTGGTGGCCGGCCGGTTGTCTACCTTGGCGGCTGGAAAAAGCACATCAGCATCTATCCGATCCCAGAGCTCGATAAGACTCTCGAGCCGCAGGTTGCGCCTTATCTTTCCGGGAGAGGCACTGCCAAGTTTCCGTTAGGCCAGCCGATCCCCTACGACTTGATCACAGTCCTCGTCGAGCGGCTGGCTGCCCAGCGGCATCATTAGCCGCTAGA
>DATCXA010000200.1:0-4672 GCA_036566085.1 Propionibacteriaceae bacterium | reverse complement strand
CAGGTGGCGATCCCAGCCCAGCTCCTTCCTCGGATGAGGCTGCGTTGCTCTTTACCTCCGGTGCCACCGGCCCACCCAAGGGGGTGGTCTATCAGCATCACCAGCTGCTGGCTCAACTTGAGCTGCTGCGCGGCCTGTGCAACATCACCCCGAGTGATCGACTGGTGGCAGCATTCGCCCCGTTCGCGCTGTACGGCCCGGCCTTAGGTATTGGCGCCGCCGTTCCGCAGATGGATGTCACCAGACCTGGCACTCTCAGCGCGGCCCGGTTGGCCGAGGCCGCGGCGGCGGTCGAAGCCACCCTGATTTTCGCATCGCCAGCGGCCCTGCGGAACGTGGTCGCCACCGCGGGCGAGCTTACAGCCGAGCAGTTCTCGGCCCTGAGACGCATTCGGCTGGTGCTATCGGCCGGAGCGCCGGTCTCCGTAGCACTCTTGCACCGCCTCAGCGAGGTCTTGCCGTACGCCGAGCTCCATACGCCGTACGGGATGACCGAGGCTCTGCCGCTGACCGACATCTCACTTCCCGAGCTCGAGCAGGCTGGTTCTGGCAACGGCGTCTGCGTCGGGCGGCCGCTGCCCGGTGTGCGGCTTCGGATCAGCCCACTGGACTCACTCGGCAGAGCCATCGGGTCACCCATCGGTCAGCTCGAGATCACCGGCGAGATTTGTGTATCGGCGGCGCATGTCAAACATCGATACGACCGGCTGTGGGCTACCGAAAGGGCAAGTTCTCGCGATCCAGGGTGGCATCGCACTGGCGACGTCGGGCACCTCGACGCCGAAGGACGGCTGTGGGTTGAAGGCCGACTGGTGCACGTCATCACGACCGCCGACGGGCCGCTCACCCCCGTCGGTGTGGAGCAGCGGATCGAGGCTGAGGCACAGGTGACTGCCGCAGCGGTGGTCGGCGTCGGCCCTCCGGGTACCCAGCAGGCGGTGGCAGTGGTCGTCCCAGAGATGGCCGACTCGGTCGGTTTGGCGGCGCCAAAGCTTGCCAGCGCCGTGAGGGCGGCCGCTGGGACATCGCTAGCTGCCGTGCTCGCAATCGACACGATGCCCGTGGACATTCGGCACGCCGCGAAGATCGACCGACAGCGGCTCGCCCGCTGGGCCGGAAGTGTGCTGACCGGCGCTCGAGTTGGTCGGCCCTAGAGTCGGGGGGACGACGTGCGCGTACTGGTCACTGGGGCCACCGGGATGCTCGGCGGGGGCGTGGCGCGAGCGCTCGCCGAGCGCGGCGACCGTGTGACGGTGCTACAACGGCATCCGGCCGAATTGGGACTGCCCGAGGTGTTGACCGACATCAGCGACGCGAATGCTGTGCTGGCCGCGGTCGACGGGCACGACGCGGTCATTCACCTGGCCGCCAAGGTGAACGTGATCGGGCCGGAGGCCGCATACCAACGGGTCAATGTCCAAGGCACTCAGGCGATCGTCAATGCCAGCGCAAGGGCGGGAGTGCAACGACTGGTGTACGTCTCATCGCCGTCTGTCGTTCATTCCGGCAGCTCGCTGATTGGCCGCGGCGCAGAGCCCGCCGACCCGCTGGCCGCTCGGGGTCCGTACGCAAGAAGCAAGGCGCGCGCCGAGCAGATCGCGCTGGCCGCCGATCATGGCGAGCTGGCCGTAGTCGCGATACGCCCACACCTGGTATGGGGTCCGGGCGACACGCAGCTCGTTGCTCGAGTGGTAAATCGCGCCCGACGCGGTCGGCTGCCTCTCATCGGCTCGGGAGCGGCGCTCATCGACAGCACGTACGTGGTCAACGCCGTGGACGCGCTGCTGGCGGCTTTGGACCGTGCTGTCGAGGCGCGTGGCCAGGCGTTGGTGGTAACTAATGGCGAGCCGCGCCCGGTGGCTGAGTTGCTGGTCGCCATCTGCCGTGCGGCCGGAGTTCCCGAACCTACACGGCACGTGCCAGTGCAGCTGGCTCGCGCCGGCGCGACGGTGGTGGAGTCCCTGTGGCCGTTGGCTGAAGGTCTGCGTCCGGGACGCCCGACCGATGATCCACCGTTAACCCGCTTCCTGATCGAGCAGCTATCGACCGCGCATTGGTTCGATCAGCGACTGACTCGCCAGGTCCTGCAATGGCAGCCTCGAGTGAGTCTTGACGAGGGATTCGCCGAGCTTCAACGCTGGCACGCGCATGCGGACTGGGTCTCCGTTGACCCCGGTTTTCGGGGCGATGATTGCTAGCCGGTGTACAGCTGACGCCGAGCATTCTCCTGAGCCGTCTCTCGCTCGATCCGCTGCTCCGCCTTCGTGGATGAGGCGAGGTGGAACGGCACCGAGGTCACCATGACACCAGGCGTGAAGAGCAGCCGGCCCTTGAGCCGCAGCGCGCTTTGGTTATGCAGAATTTGCTCCCACCAGTGGCCGACTACATATTCCGGGATATATACCGTCACCACGTCCCGCGGGCTTTCTCGGCGCAGATTCTTGACGTAGTCGATGATCGGATTCGTCACCTCTCGGAACGGCGAGGCGATCACCTTGAGCGGCACGCCGGTGTCGGCATCCTCCCAGGCCTTCACCAGCCGCGCCGTCTCGTCCGGATCAATCGAGACTGTGAGCGCCTCCAACATGCTGGGCCGAGCGGCCTTGGCGAAGGCGAGTGCCCGCAGCGTCGGCTTGTGCAGCCTGCTCACCAGCACTACGGCCCGTACCCGGCTCGGCAACGTCCGATCCTCACCCTCGACGAGTGCGGTCTCCCGAGCCACAGTCTCGTAGTGTCGCCTGATCATTTTCATTACCGCGAAGAGAACGGCCATCGCGATGATCGCGATGTAGGCGCCTTTGGTGAACTTTGAGAGCAGCACGATCACCAGCACCGTGGCGGTCATCGTCAGTCCAATGGCGTTGATCACCCGAGAACGGATCATTCGGCCACGTACGGCGGGGTCCTTTTCGATCTTGAGGTGACGCGTCCAGTGTCGCAGCATGCCTAGCTGGCTGACCGTGAACGAGACGAATACACCAACCACATAAAGCTGGATGAGTGCAGTGACGTCCGCGTTGAACGCAATGATCAGCACGATGGCGAAGACGGCCAGCACTATGATTCCGTTGCTGTACGCCAGACGGTCGCCACGGGTGTGCAACTGGCGGGGTAGAAAACCATCCCTGGCCAAGATCGAGCCCAACACCGGGAATCCGTTGAAAGCGGTGTTCGCGGCCAGAAACAAGATCAACATCGTTGCGGCTACGACGAAGTAGAACGCAGGTCTGAAGTCGGCGAAAACGGCTGCGGACAACTGCCCAATGGCAGTTTGCTCGACCACCTCGACCCGCTCGCCGTTGAGTGTGTAATGCGACAGACCTTGGTCGATCAGCTTGAGGCCGGTCAGATTGGCGAGCACGACGACGCCGATCAGCATCGATACTGCAATCACGCCGAGCAACAACAGCGTTGTTGCCGCGTTCTTGCTCTTCGGCTTCCGGAAGGCCGGCACTCCGTTGGAGATTGCCTCGACACCGGTCAGCGCCGCGCATCCGGAGGAGAACGTACGCGCCAGCAAGGCGATCATCGCGAAGCCGGTAAAGGCCGCGTACTTCGGATCCGGCTCGATACCGTACTTTGCGCTATCGACTTGGATCTGGTCGCCGAGCACCAAGATCCGAAAGAGCCCGTAGATCACCATTGTCAAGATCGAGAACATGAAGCAATAGGTGGGAATTGCGAACAAGGTGCCGGATTCGCGCACGCCGCGGAGGTTGAGCGCCATCAACACAACCACGATCACAGCTGCCGCCCACGCTTCCCGTCCGTCCAGAATGGGAAAGGCGGACTTGGCGTTCTGAACCCCAGACGAAATGGACACTGCGACGGTCAAGACATAATCCACCAGAAGCGCCGACGCTACGGTAAGGCCGGCATTTGACCCGAGGTTGACGGTGGCCACCTCGTAGTCGCCTCCGCCCGAGGGGTAGGCGTGCACGTTTTGGCGGTACGACGCGACGACCACCAGCATCACCAGGGCGACCAGAATGGCGATCTTCCACGAGTACGAATACGCGACCAGCCCCGCCAGAGACAGGGTCAAAAAGATCTCGTCTGGCGCGTAAGCAACCGAGGACAAGGCGTCCGATGCGAAAACCGGCAGGGCGATGCGTTTGGGAAGCAGTGTCTCACCGAGCTGGGTGCTGCGCAGCTTGCGGCCCAGCAACAGTCGCTTGCCGATGTCGGCAACATTCACCACATTGCAAACCCTAGTGTCGCTGGCGCAACATCGGCAGAGCAGCTTTCATAGCCTGGTTCATTAGACTCAGCTCCGTGCACATCGTGATCATGGGCTGCGGCCGGGTGGGATCAACCCTGGCAAGAAGCCTGGAGAAGCGGGGCCACACTGTCGCGGTGATCGATCTCGACTCCGAGGCCTTCCGCCGACTTGGCCCGGACTTCGCGGGCAAGACCGTAAGGGGTGTCGGCTTCGATCGCGAGGTGCTGCTCGAAGCCGGCATCGAGGACGCCGAGGGATTCGCCGCGGTGTCAAGTGGCGACAACTCCAACATCTTGTCCGCCCGTGTGGTGCGTGAAACCTTCGGCGTGCACAATGTGGTGGCTCGGATCTACGATCCGGGCCGTGCAGAGGTGTACGAAAGGCTTGGCATACCGACCGTGGCGACCGTGCGATGGACCGCTGATCAGGTGTTACGGCGGTTGTTGCCGA